>DATETD010000460.1:0-11249 GCA_035283885.1 Rhodocyclaceae bacterium | reverse complement strand
CCAAGTCGGCGAGCGCGGCATGAAACTCTCGGGCGGCCAACGCCAACGACTCGCCTTGGCGCGCGCAATTCTCAAAGACCCGCCGATCCTGCTGCTCGACGAAGCCACCTCCGCGGTCGATAACGAAACCGAAGCCGCAATCCAACGCTCGCTCGCGCGGTTGGTAGTCGGTCGCACCAGCCTGCTGATCGCTCATCGATTGTCGACGATACGCCACGCCGATTGCATCCATGTGCTCGAGCGCGGTCGCATCGCCGAATCGGGAACGCATGAGGAATTATTAAGCTTGGGCGGGGTGTATGCGGCGCTGTGGCGCTTGCAGACGGGGGAGACGACGGCATAGGCGGCCCGGCTATCCGTCGCGTCAGCGCCGAGTTTTGCGATTCGACATAGGCCAATCGCAGCAAAATTTGGAACGATTTAGAAAATCATCATCCACCAAACAACAGAATGGCGATGCAACTTCATGTATATTCACGCACACGACAAATGCTGCGTGCGCTCCCTGCCAACTCGCCCTATGAAACATTCGATTCCCCTCGAGTAGAGCGCCGAACGTCTAAACATCTGTCAGACTAACACTCCCGAATTTAGAATTGGGGGCGCTAATCGCAGCATGTCGGAAAATTAGTGCTATAATCCGCGCCTCTGTTGCAAGGCGTCGGGTTGTTAGCTCAGTTGGTAGAGCAGCGGACTCTTAATCCGTAGGTCGAGTGTTCGAGCCACTCACAACCCACCAAAGAATCAAGCACTTAGCGAACCTGAAATCGTATGACGATTTCCGGGCTAGCGAATTCCGAAAAAATCGCCAAAGCTCGTTAAGGCACAGACAGGGATTCGGCGCTACCGCCCCTGTAAATCGACCGCCAGATTCTTACGGCTTGCCCGCTGTAATGCCCGCAAACCCGGCATCGTCCATTTCCCGGCCCGTCTGCTCATCCGCATCCAGAATCAGCCGCTCCAGCATTGCCTGATGCCGCGCCAGCCGGTCAAGCGCCAAGTCCGTTGCCGTCGATCCACTTTACTAGGTGCGCTATGGGCTGCTTGCCGTGTCAGGTTTATTCTCCGAAGAATGTCAGAACCTGCAGGCCGCCTACAGCCATGCAGACGCCCCCCCTTGAAAAATCTCTCCCAAGCCTTTATTATTAGCACTCGTCGGCGGTGAGTGCTAATAACTGTCGGCCCCAGCGAAGCAGTCGACTCGATGACTGCGCTTTGCTGGATTCATCGCACCAAACCCTATCAGGAGATGATTTATGAAAATTCGTCCTTTGCATGATCGCGTGATCGTCAAACGTCTTGAAGAAGAGCGTAAAACCGCTTCCGGCATCGTGATTCCCGACGCCGCCGCCGAGAAACCCGATCAAGGGGAAGTCAAAGCCGTGGGCAACGGCAAGATTCAGGACGACGGCAAAGTCCGTCCGATGTCGCTCAAAGTGGGCGATCGCGTGTTGTTCGGCAAGTACTCCGGTCAGACCGTCAAAGTCGACGGCGACGAGTTGCTCGTTATGCGCGAAGAAGACATCATGGGCGTTGTCGAAGCCTAATTGCTTACGAATTCAAGGAGATATAAATAATGGCTGCAAAAGAAGTCCGGTTTGGCGATTCCGCGCGTCAGCGCATGGTTAATGGCGTGAACATTCTCGCCGACGCCGTCAAAGTTACTCTCGGCCCCAAAGGCCGCAATGTGGTGCTGGAGCGCTCCTTCGGCGCCCCGACCGTCACCAAAGACGGCGTTTCCGTCGCCAAGGAAATCGAACTGAAAGACAAGTTCGAGAACATGGGCGCGCAAATGGTTAAGGAAGTCGCTTCCAAGACCTCCGACGTCGCCGGCGACGGCACCACCACCGCCACCGTGTTGGCGCAATCGATCGTGCGCGAAGGCATGAAGTACGTGGCCGCCGGCATGAACCCGATGGATCTGAAGCGCGGCATCGACAAGGCTGTGATCGCCGTGGTCGACGAGCTGAAGAAGATCTCCAAGCCCTGCACCACCACCCAGGAAATTGCTCAGGTCGGCTCGATTTCGGCCAATGCCGACGCTGAAATCGGCAAGATCATCGCCGATGCGATGGACAAAGTGGGTAAAGAAGGCGTGATCACCGTCGAAGACGGCAAATCGCTGCAAAACGAACTCGAAGTCGTCGAAGGCATGCAATTCGACCGCGGCTACCTGTCGCCCTACTTCATCAACAACCCCGACAAGCAAATCGCGATTCTGGACAATCCTTTCGTGCTGCTGCACGACAAGAAAATCTCCAACATCCGCGATCTGCTGCCGGCGCTGGAACAAGTCGCCAAGGCTGGCCGTCCGCTCTTGATCATCGCCGAAGACGTCGATGGCGAGGCGCTGGCGACCCTGGTGGTCAACAACATTCGCGGCATTCTCAAGACCGTCGCCGTCAAGGCGCCGGGCTTCGGCGATCGTCGTAAAGCCATGTTGGAAGACATCGCGATCCTCACCGGCGGCACCGTGATCGCCGAAGAAGTCGGCCTGACGCTCGAAAAAGTCACACTGAAAGATCTCGGCAACGCCAAGCGCGTCGAAGTGGGTAAGGAAAACACCACGCTGATCGACGGCGCCGGTTCCGAAGATACGATTAAAGGCCGCGTGACGCAAATTCGCGCGCAAATCGAAGAAGCCACGAGCGACTACGACAAAGAAAAGCTGCAAGAGCGCGTCGCCAAGCTGGCCGGCGGCGTGGCGCTGATCAAAGTCGGCGCCGCCACCGAAATGGAAATGAAGGAAAAGAAGGCTCGCGTCGAAGATGCGCTGCACGCCACGCGCGCTGCGGTTGAAGAAGGCATCGTCGCCGGCGGCGGCGTCGCGCTGCTGCGCGCCCGTTCCGCCATCGCCATCAAGGGCGACAATCACGAACAAGATGCCGGCATCAAGATCGTGTTGCGCGCGCTGGAGCAGCCGCTGCGCGAAATCGCCGCCAATGCCGGCGACGAGCCATCCGTGGTGATCAACAAGGTGCTCGAAGGTAAGGGCAACTTCGGCTACAACGCCGCGACCGGCGAATACGGCGATATGGTGGCGATGGGCGTGCTGGACCCGACCAAGGTCACGCGCACCGCGCTGCAAAACGCCGCCTCCGTCGCCGGCCTGATGCTGACGACCGACTGCATGGTGGCCGAACTGGCCGAAGACAAGCCTGCCGGCGGTATGGGCGGCGGCATGGGCGGTATGGGTGGAATGGGTGGCATGGGCGGTATGGACATGTAATACCCGTTCCGCTATGGGCGGCTGTCGCGATGAAGCTGCCCGAGCGCAATCTAAAAACCCGGCTTAGGCCGGGTTTTTTTATGCTGTTTTTAAGCAGCAAAGACGGTTCGATGCCGAACTGCGAAAACGCGATACTCGTTGGCGATCACGGCTGCGGACACGGCGGATGGGTTTGAAAAGTCGGCGCTGGCGGGACGGCGAAGGCAGCCATGCCAGCAGCCTCCGCCAACCCCAATCGCTCCAAGGCAACGATCCAGCGATCAAGCGCCCTTCTTCTGCATATCGAGACGGAACTTCACGAACGATCCCGGCGCATCTTCGAGCACCTTGTATTTCCCGTTGGCCGGATCGCGCGCCGGTACTTTGCTGCCTTCCAAACCGGTCACCCACGCTTGCCAATCGTTCCACCACGAGCCCTTGTGCTGTGTGGTCGAGGCGAACCATTCGTCGGGCGATTCGGGGTTCTTCTTGAGGTCGCTGGTCCAATAGCCGTATTTGTTGGCCGACGGCGGATTGACGATGCCGGCGATATGGCCCGAGCCGCCGAGCACGAAGCGCACCGGCCCACCCAAAGCGCCCGAGCCGCGATACACCCCTTTCCACGGCGCGATATGGTCTTCGATGGTCGAAATAAAATAGCACGGCGTCTTGACCTTCGACAGATCGATCGGTGTGTCGAGCAGGGTGATGCCGCCCGGCTCGCGCAGCAGATTTTTGAGGTACATGTTGCGCAGGTAATAGCTGTGCATTTTGTACGGCATGCGAGTCGAATCCGAGTTCCAGAACAGTAGATCGAACGGGAACGGCTCCTTGCCCATGAGATAGTTATTCACCACGAAGGTCCAGATCAGATCGTTCGAACGTAACATATTGAAGGTGCCGGCCATTTCCGAGCCTTCGAGGAAGCCGCGTTCCTCCATTTTCTTTTCGAGGCTGGAAATCTGCGCTTCGTCGATGAATACGCCCAACTCGCCTGGAATCGAGAAATCGAGTAGCGCGACGAAGAAGGTCGCCGAGGCGACGCGCTTATCCTTCTTGGCGGCTTGGTACGCCATCGTCGTGGCGAGCAAGGTGCCGCCGAGACAGTAGCCGATCAAGTTCAGTTCTTTCTCGCCGGTTTGCTCGCATACCACGTCGATTGCCGTCAGCGAGCCTTCGGTCAAATAGGCGTCGAAACCCTTCTGCGCCAAGCGCGCATCGGGATTGACCCACGAGGCGACGAATACCGAATGCCCTTGATCGGTCGCCCATTTGATAAACGAATTGCTCTCGCGCAGATCGAGGATGTAGTACTTGTTGATCCACGGCGGGATAATCAGCAAGGGTCGCTTGTATTGCTCGGTCGTGGTCGGGCTGAATTGAATCACCTGAATCATTTCGTTCTGGAAAATCACTTTGCCCGGCATGGACGCGACATTTTTTCCGAGTTCGAACGCCGTCGGGTCGGTCATTTTGACGCGCAACTGACCGTCGCCTTCCTCGATATCGCGCAGCAAGTTGTTGAAACCTTTAAGCAAATTCTGTCCGCCGGTTTTGACCGTTTCGCGCAGCACTTCCGGATTGGTCGCGGCGAAGTTGGTCGGCGCCATCGCATCGGTGAATTGGCGCGTAAAGAAATTGACCTTCTTGCGCGAGATATCGTCCAGGCCATCGACCTTGGCGACCGATTCGTTGATATGCCGAGCGGTAATCAAATAGCTTTGCTTGATGAAATCGAACAGAAAATTGCTTTCCCATTCTTCGTCCTTGAAGCGGTTGTCGCCCTTTTTCGGCGCGACCACCGCCTCGGCGGGCATCCCCATCGCGCGCAGCATCGATTGCTGCCATAGCGCCATATAGTCGCCCACCAAACTCATTTGCGCCTGCATCATTTGATTGGGATTGGCCATCATGGCCGACATCATATTCATGAACGCCTGGGCGATGCCCAGTTCGTCGGCGGGCGGGCTGACGCCTTTATCCATTTGGCGTTGAATGTGATCCGCCAGCAATTTGGAAGCGCGTTGCGCCACTTCCGCGTAGATCTTGGTCGTTTCTTTCGGATCGGGAAAGGTATGATGTTCGTGCGGTTTCATAAAAAGTCCTCCGGTTGGCAAGTGAGATAGCGGGTGCAACATTCTTCCTCGATACGCCGCAGCGCTCCCGCGTGTTCGAGAAAATTCAGATGGGCGATCGCCTCGCCCATGGCGAACATCGACTGATGCGGATCGGACACCGGTCGGTCGAACAAGGCCGGTATCAATTCCGCCGCCGTGCGCGGCGCGGCGCAGCAGTTCGCCAACAAGACGTCGCAACGCTCGGCATGGTGCGCATGCAATTGCGCCACGCGCGCATGCAGACCGCGAAACGGCAGGCCATGCGATGGCAGCACCAAGGTATCCGCAGGCAGCTCGCACAGCGCCGCAATCGAGTCGAGAAACCATTTCAGCACATTGTCGCGACGATACGCGCCGAACACGCCGATGTTGGTGGTGATCCGCGGCAACAGCATGTCGCCGGAAATCAGTACGCGCAACTCGTCGCAATACAGACAGATGTGCTCCGGCGCATGCCCGTAGCCGGCAATCATGCGCCAGTCGTAAGCGCCGACGCGCACGACTTGACCATCCATCAAGCGGCGGAAGCTGGCGGGTATCTGCGGCACGATTTTTTTATAGGAATTGCCGCGCCGCCGCAACGCCTCGATACCGGCCGCTTCCATACCGTTGCGCTTGAAGAAATTCAGCATATCCTCGACGCCGTAAGGCGCCACTTGTTCGGCCACCATCTGTGCGGTCAGATAATCGGCCTGCGACATCCACAACGGCGCGCCGGTTTCGCGCTCCAGCCAAGCGGCCAAGCCGAGATGGTCGGGGTGATAATGCGTCACGAAACAACGCGTCAAGCGCCGCTGCGTCAGCAGTCGTCGCCAAGCGTCCTGCACTTCCGCGAGCGCGATCCCGCTATCCACAGCGGCATACCCGGCCGAATGGCCGACGACGGCGTCTTCGAGCAACCACAGATTGATATGGTCGAGCGCAAACGGCAACGGCATGCGCACCCATTCCACCCCCGGCGCAATAGCGACCGCCGTCCCTGGAGCGGGAACGACTTCGTAGGGAAAAGTTAGCGGAAAATTCACGGGCGGATCTTTCCTGGTGGTGTTTGGACGACGCCGACACGCTAGCCGAAATTGCAGCCAGGGCGGAATTCTGCTTAACTTGCATCTTCCGCGAGCGAGCTATCTTATCCAATTTTTCGATGGTTGGTGCAATGCAGCACACTCGTCGCCCGATTGTTTTTTGTCCGCCCCATCGCCATGAACGAAACCTACACCATTACCGAGTTAGCCCAGGAATTCGACATCACCCCGCGCGCCATCCGCTACTGGGAAACGCACGGTCTCGTCAGCCCCGCGCGCGAGGGCCGCACGCGCATTTACAGCAAACGCGACCGCACCCGTCTAAAGCTGTCTTTGCGCGGCAAACGCCTAGGGCTGTCGTTGCTGGAGATCAAAGAATTGATCGATATGTACGACGCCACGCGCGACGAGGCGACGCAACTGCGCTCGACGCTGACCGCGCTGGCGCGCCGCCGTGCGGCGCTGGAACAGCAACGCGACGATATCGACGCCGTGCTCAAGGAAATCGACCGCTTCGAGCAAGCTAATTGTCGTATCGATGCAGCAACGTGAGCTTGCGTCCCGACGATCCGGCGAAAAGTCGGCGCTGGCGGGACGGTGGCGCTATCATGAAAAAAACAGGCCTGCGCCCATGAAACCATTATTCGCCATCGTCCGACTATTCCTTTCGACCGGGTCGATTCTATTCATGCTGTTGCCGCAATGCGCGCTCGCGATCACTTACGCCATGACCACTGTTCCTTTTGCATGGATCGACTCAAGCACGCACAACAAAATCACGACCAACAGCGCTCCCTATAATTTCAACGGCGGCGGCGGATGCGGCACCGCGCCGCCGACGCTCGACGACGTCATCAGCGACGCGATCCCGCTCGGCTTCAACTTCATGTACGGCGGCGCAAGCTTTTCGTCGGTGCGCGTGATGACCAATGGCCGTCTACAGTTCGGCACGACGACCTGCGGCGCCGGCACGCAAAATATCGGCCCGCCGCAAACCTTCCCCTATAACTATCCCGACGCCAATATGAATTACACGATGCGTATCTATGGCGGCGATCTGGACGTCACGCTGAAAAGAAGCGCAAGCACCGATCCCGCCGACTCCGTAGCCAATTATCCGACCACCTGTACAAACCGCAACAACTGCTACATCAGTTACGTAACGCTCGGCACAGCGCCCTATCGCCGCTTTGTCGTGACCTGGAACAATGTGCCCGAATGGGTCAATTACACGCAAACGGCAGGCAACTTCAACCTCCAAATAGTCTTGCACGAAAACGGCGAGTTCATTTATCAATTCGGCGCCAACAACTACGCCAGCTCGGGGCGCGCGCAAATCGGCTGGCAGGTCGATAACGCCACATTGGATTACGAGGAATCCGCCGTCGGCCTGCCTGTGGCGAATACCGCATACAAATATTACATTCCGCGCCCCGTGGCCGAATATCGTATGGAGCAGCCGATTTGGAGCGGCAGTCCAGGGGAAGTGCTGGACACCAGCGGCTATGCGCGCCATGCGTCGAAAGTCGGCGCGCCGCAGACGGTCGCCAACGCGCCGGGGTATATCTGTCGCGGCGCGAACATTCCGGCCAACGGCAATGCGGCGACCATAGGCGCGATCGATGCCGGAGTCAATATGTCGACGACCGTCGGCAGCAGCGGGGCGATCACGTTTTGGTACAAGCCCGTCAAATGGAATGGGTCGGGACTGGTCGAGGCCATGCTGTTCGATGCGACCACGGCCAATAACGAGTATTTCTACCTGGTCAAAACGCCGAACGGAACCGCCGCCCGCTTGCGTTTCGTCGTCCGCGACAGCGGCGGAACCTCGCGGATCGCCACCAGCGGCAATCTCAATCTCGACGGCAACGGCGCGATTCATATCGGCGTGACATGGAGCTTCAACCCGCTTGCCGCCGCCAACCAGGATTTCGTGCAAATCTACGCCAATGGCGTCAGAGTCGCCAATACCGCTTTTTCCACGACCAACTCGATCTCGACCGCGCTCGGCAGTCTCTATCTTGGCGACAACCGTAGCTCCTTCGTCGAAAACGCCAATTATGGCCGCTCCGCCAACGGGGTGATCGATGAGGTGCGGATGTATAACTTCGCGATCGGACTCGGCGGTATTTTGCGCGACAAAAACCAAGCCAGCGCCTGCCTGGATCATTATGCAATCAGCCATGGCGGAACCGGATCGACATGCACGCCATCGACGGTGACGGTCACGGCGCACGCCGCCAACCATAGTCCCATCATCATGCCTAACAACACCACCCAGATTCGGCTATCGACTACGACGGGTAAAGGGGATTGGTCTTTGCTAAACGGCTACGGCCTGCTGGACAACGGCGTCGCCGACGACGGCAACGCCACCTATCTGTTCAACGGCGAATACCAAGCGGTATTCGGCTTGACGCATACGACATCGGGCACGGTCAACATCAACGTCACCGACGGTCAGATCGTCGAATCCGAAGACCCGAATTTGGCGCTATCGGGCTGCGGCACGACGGCATCGATGAATGCCTGCGAAAAGCTCAGCCCGCGTTGCGTCGCCGGTGCCGCCGGCTACGACCGCTTATTCACTAAACTCGCCGGACAAGCGTTCGACCTGGACTTCGTTGCGTTAAAGAACGATGGCGCGATCGATTCGAGCTTCAACGGCACGGTCGACATTAGCCTGCTGGCCAATACCTCGTCGATGACGGTCGATGGCATTACGCATTGCCCCGCCTCGCAAACCGCCACCGTTTCGCTCGGAACGGTGAGCTTCTCCGCCGGACGCGCAACCAAAGTCGTCGCCGCCAATGCGTTCAGCAGCGTCGCGCCGAATTACAGCGCCTATCGCGACGTTCGCGTCAAATTCCAATGCAGCGCGATTCAATGCGGGCAAGCGATAAGCACCTGCTCTACCGATAATTTCTCGATTAAGCCGCAAGGTTTCAGCATCGACGTCGTTAAGGTCGATAACTCTGACCTCAACAATACGAACCTGACCGGCACGCCCAATCTGCGCGCCGGCGACAACTTTCTTATCAATGCGACCGCAATCGCCGGTTACAACGGCACGCCGACGATAGTGCGCACTGCCGCCAGCCAGAATGTCACGACGCATCTGGGACTGACCGATTATGTCGGCAGCTTGCGCGACGTCTCGGGCGCGAATTCGATTACGCTAGGCGCGGCTAACCTCGGTTCGGGCTTATCCACCGGCACCGTGCAGTATCACAATTACGGCAATTTCCGCCTGATGGCCGGTGCGGTGCGCGACAGTGCGTTTACCTCGGTCGAAACCGCCGGAACCGATTGCGTTACCGGCAGCTATTCCAATAGCGATAACGACGGCAACGCCGATAACGGCGTCAAGCTGGGCTGCGACATCGCCAATCCTGCCGATACGCCTTTGTACGGACGCTTCTATCCCAGCCATTTCCTGGCGGCGGGGACGCTGACGCCGGCTTGCGTCGGCGGCAATTTCAGCTATATCGGCCAAGCTTTTACCTTGTCCTACAGCGTTGCGGCAATGAGCTTTCCCAATCCGCAACAAACCGATAGCGTCGTCATGGATCGTTATACTTCGGTAGCCACGGTCGGCTTTGTCGCTTACGACGGAACATCGATGACCGAGCTGTCGGCGAATATCAAGGATGCGGCCACCGCCACCAATCGCGCCGATATCGGCGCCTGGAACAATGGGGTGTTTTCGCCCGCGACGAACGGCTTCGCCTATGTGCGCGGTGCGGCGGTCGTTCCGTTCGAAAACTTGTATGCCGCAATACAACTTTCCGGCGATCCCGATAGCCGGACTCTTGGCAAAACCGCCGCCGGCCCGACCGTGGTCGGCGATGTCGATTTCAAAGCCGGTACGCCGGCGTGCGCCAGCGCTTGCACCCATAAAAAGCTCGCAGGCGTTCCCACGCGGCTGCGTTATGGTCGGTTGCGGCTTACGAATGCTAGCGGCTCCGACAAGCTGCCGCTAACGCTTCCCGCGCAAGTGGAATACTTTGGGTCTAGCGGCTGGATCGCGCACGCCGACGACAGTTGCACTACGCTACAAACGCTAGGCGGCCCTGGCGCCGGTGACTTGACGCTGACGCCATCGGGCGCCAGCAATGCACGATGCGCTATCGGCGCTGCCGTCTGCACGCTCGGCGCAGGCGTGGCGTGCGATTCGGCCAACCCCATAGCCGCAGCTCAGCTTGGCTTGTGCCTGACGGCGCCCACGGCGCCGGGGTTTATCGACCTCACGTTTGCGCCGCCGACCTGGCTACAGGTTGCAGGTATGCGCAACAATACGACCACGCGCGCCACCTTCGGCATCTATCCCGGCAACAACCGCATGATCTACCGGCGCGAAGTGCGCTGAGTTGCACTGAGTTGCGCCAAATGGAAAGTCGGCGCTGGCGAGACGGCTAGAGTTGAAGGCGGGCGATTTGCTGATGCTCGACGTAACCCATAGGCGGCGTCGCCGCCGGACAATTCGCATTATTGCAGGCCGTCGACACAATCTGATACACGCGATAAGCGGCGGCAGCGCCTTCCTGGTAGGCGTTGCTATGGCACGTCACCACGATAGTAAATTCGGCTAAGCCCGGCAAGCCGATCAAGGTTTGCAACGCCGCCGGCGCGCCGATATATCCGGCGCCGGTGTTGCAAGCGGTGGCGAATACTCCGGCCGGCGCGAGTATCACTTGATTGCGCCCCCATTCGACACCGCTACGCGCCGCCAATTGCGCACGCGAGCCTAATATGTCTTGCGCCTGGGAAAGATGCTGGGTGCCGGTCACCGACAGAATAAAACCGCCCAAGGACGCCAACACCACCAGAATAAAAATGGCCGCCAGAATGGAAAACCCGCGTTGAAATTTAGGGCACATTGTCGATATGGATTTCATC
>DATETD010000459.1:0-2881 GCA_035283885.1 Rhodocyclaceae bacterium | reverse complement strand
CCATCACCGCCGGCAATCGACTGTCCAGCGCCTGTTCCAGCTTGATATTGCGCAAGCGGCGATCGAAGCCGATAAAGCTACAGGTGCTGCGCACCATTCCATTCAAATCCGTCAATTCCGGCTCGGGCGATTGCGGCACCGAGAATTCGCCGATCTGGCGCGTAATTTGAATCACTCGCCGCGCCTGATCGAGAATCATGCGCGGCTGACAACTCGCCCCATTCGCTTCGCAACGGCGAAGCGCCGCCTCGCCGGCGATATTATCGGCAATGCCGACGATAGCCGACAGGGGATTATTGATCTCATGCGCCACCGCCGCCGCCAAAGATCCGATCGCCGCCATTTTTTCCTTATGAAACTGCTGCTGACGCCCCAGCTCCAATTGCGTTTCATGCTCTTGCAATTCCCGCTGCATTACATTCACCGCTTCCATCAATGCGCCCATCTCATCGCCGCGTGTAATCGGCAAAGGCGCGCCGCGATAGCCGCGTACGATATCGATGGCGCGCGCGCGCACCACTTCGATGTCGCGCGCCAGAAAACGGAAAAACACCATCCCCAAACCGCCGAGTATCATCATACCCAACAGCACCAGAAATAACCACTCCAACGTTACGCGATTGTAAGCGTGGCGATAATCCGCCAGCAAAGTCTGTTTGCGCAGCCGCAAATTGATCGCCACCTCGTCCAGATGCAGCACCAGCCGATGAAGAATCGAGCGCACCTCGGCCAAGGCGGCGCGCGACGGACGACTCGCCAACTGATCGCGACTAGCTTCGAGCGCCTTGATATCGTCCGAAAGCATCTCGTACAAGGGGAGCAAGCGATGCAGATTGCCGACGATGGGATCGATTTCCAGATTCAACACCCGCGACGAACCCTCGATGTCCGGTGAAAAGTAATTCTCGTTGGCCGTGCCGACAGCATGAGATACTTGCATATTGAGCGCCACATGGCGTTCTTCGTAGCGATGCAGGGAATCCAACCGCTCGACGAATTCCCCGAGAAAGTTGCGCTCATACGTCACCACCATGGTAATCAGGACGAAGTACAGCGACAGCCCGGCTAAAATCCACATCCCCTTGCGTCCTAGGGATACTACCGGTACAGTCGGCGGGGAAGAATCGGTTGAGGAAACGGTTTGCACGACGTTGGTGGGCAATTGCGAATAAAATGGAAAGAGTTGTCGGGAACTTTACCCTGATCTGTATCAAATCCCGCTCTATTATTGGGCAGAATTTACGGAAGTGCGAAATCTATCTATGAACAAGCGTCTAGTCCTTGCCGTTCTTTGTCTTGCCATCGCTGCATCTTCTTACGCCACCCCGCTCGACGACGCCATAAAAGCGATCGACGCCGGTCGCGACGCTCAAGCGTTTCAATTGCTAACTCCTTTAGCCAACGAAGGAAACGCTCAGGCTCAATATCGTTTGGGTATTTTGTACTATCACGGCAAGGGCGCGCCGGAAGATGAAAACCTGGCGATCTACTGGTGGAAAAAAGCCGCCGCGCAAGGCAACTCGGAAGCGATGTTCCACATCGCCAACGCCTATCTGTTCAATCCCAAGGCCGAGAAAATGGTTTCCGACCCCGACCGCGAAGCCGCGATCTGGTTTTTCCAGGCCGCCAGCGCGGGCCACGCCGAAGCGCAATACTATCTGGGGCTGCTGTTCCTCGCCGGCAAGGGCGTGGTCGAAAACCGTCGCGAAGCGATTCGTTGGTTTCGCAAGGCGGCCGACCAAGGTCACGCCGAGGCGCGCAAAGCGATCGAAAGCGCCGAAAAATCCTCCCTGCCGCCGCGTCGTTAAAAGTCGGCGCTGGCGGGACGGCGTAGCGAAGTTCCGTTCGCTCATTTCTTCTTGGACGGTGCGGGGGGAGCGGGCTGCTTGAGCTTGTCGCGCCATTCCCACACTGCCGCCTCGGCTTTGCGCCGGTACGGGTCGTCTGGTTTAGCCCGATGCAGCCACGCCTCCATCGACTCCACCGCGCCGCGATAATCGCCCAGCCCCTCATACGCTTCCGCCATACCGTAATACGCATTGAGTTGATCCGGGCGTAGCGTGGTCGCGCCGTCGAAGAAATCCAGCGCATCCTTATAGCGCTTCTGCCCCAGCAACGCGAAGCCGATATTCACATGCGCTTCCGGCATCTCGGGCGCCAATTCGAGCACCCGGTGGAACGCGGTAAACGCATGTTCGTATTGCCTCGCATGCAACATCATCACGCCTTGCCGGAAGCGCGCATCGATCTCCGCCTGGCGTTTTTGTTGCACATGCGCGGCGCGATCCATCCCGCCGGCAGCGCTATTCGCGGTCGAACGATTCCATCGATCCAGAAAAAAGCCGCCGCCGACCACCAAAACCAAGGTCAACGCCAGCGCATAGGAGCGCACATCGCGACGCTTCCCCGTCGTTTCATCCACGATTCCACTCCTTTCTCGTCGTCAGCGCGCGCAGCACCAGCCACGAGAACATCCAAATCCCGATCATCGCCAAGACCCCGCCCAGCCCCATCACCATACGCGACAGCGTTTCGACGCTCAATTCCATACCGACATTGCCCGCCATCTTGCGCGGCGCACCCATCCATCCGGCGCCCGCCAAACCGGCCATCATCAGCAGGTTACCGAAAGCGTAGCAATTCAACTGGATACGCACGCGCCGCGCATCGGGCGCGCGTAACTGCAACGACGGCAGCAAACCGTACGTCAGCCCCATAAACGCCACCGTCACCGCGCCTATCGTACCGTGATAATGCGCCGTCACCAAGGTCGTCTGACCGTCGATCGATGCGCCCAGCACCAGGCCCGCCGCCAGCAAGCCCCAGGATAATGTCACGCTCAATGGCGCGCGCTGGCTCGTAGCGACGATAGCCCCAACCA
>DATETD010000458.1:0-8411 GCA_035283885.1 Rhodocyclaceae bacterium | reverse complement strand
CTCGATCGTCCTCGAGAGCGTGCAAATGTGGAATAAGCACTACGGTTGGCTGCTCGATCTGTTCGAATACTTCAGCGTGGCGGTCTTCAGTATCGAATATGCTTTAAGGGTGTATGCCGCGCCCGAGCATCCGGCGTATGCGGGTAAAACCAGGCCGCATTGGCGGTATATGCGCTCGTTCCCGGCGGCGATCGATGCGCTTGCGATTTTTCCGTTCTACATAGAGCTGCTGTTGGGGATGTTGGTCGGCGTCGATTTGCGCTTCCTGCGCATCTTGCGCATGACGCGCTTGCTTAAAATGACGCGTTACAACAATTCGCTGAACACCCTCGTGCGCGTGATGGCGCGCGAGGCCAGCGTGTTGATGGCGGCGGGATTCTTGATGCTGATGTTGGTGCTGGTGGCGGCAAGCATGGGGTATCTGCTGGAACGCGCCGCTCAGCCGGATAAGTTCGAAAATATTCCACAGGCGATTTATTGGGCGGTCATCACCTTGGCGAGCGTCGGCTACGGCGACCTTGCGCCGGTGACGCCGGCAGGGCGCGTGATGACGATTGTTATGGCTGTTATTGGGGTGGGGATATTTGCTCTGCCGGCGGGTTTGCTGGCGTCGGCATTTGCCGATCAATTGCGGCTCGATAGGGAGCGTTTGCAGCGCACGATGCGCGAAGCGATGGGCGACGGCAATTTGACCGATGCTCAACGGGCATCGATACAGTTCGAGGCGGATCGCCTGCACTTGTCGAAAGAGGATGTCGATTATTTGCTGGGATCGATCGAGCGCGAGGCGGCGGAGTCGGCTTCCGAGCAAGCAAAGTCCTCCGATGGGGGCTTCGTGGATTGGCGTCATAACCCGAATATGGCGTTCGAACACATCAACAAGCTGCTCTCGGATGTAAAATCGATAATCGCGTCGTCCGATGTCGGGCGTTTGCAAGCGATGTTCGACGATCCGGCGCGCGCTTCGCTGCATCATCGGCAGCTTTTCGAACAGATGCGCGCGCAGTCGAGTTTCAATCAGGATTGATTTTGAGGAGAAGATGGATGTCCGGCGGTCATTTTATGTGTATGATATATGCGTAGTTCATCTTCGATTGACAGCTCCCAGGTATAAAGCGATCGATATTATGTATTCATTGAATGGAACGCAGTTCGGTAGAGTCTTGTTGGCGTTGGCGATACTCGCTTTGGCGATGTTTGCTCGCATTGCGGGCGCCGACGAGGTAAAGCAAGCCGTCAAGCCGGCAGCGAAGTCGGCGCCGCAAGATGTGGCTGTCGGCTTCTATCCGTACACGATATACGCGCTGAGTCAGCAGGACAATATATTTAGTGCGGATTTTTACATGTGGATGCGCTGGAAGGGGGAACTCGATCCTACGGCGACCGTCGAATTCGTCAATAACGTCGAAAGATCCGAATTCGTCAGCAATCGCGTGTTCGAGAAACCTGTCGTTTTCGACGATGGACAGAGTTTGCAGCAAATGCGCGTTCAAGGGAAATTTTCCCAACCGCTGTCGCTGCACAATTACCCGCTGGATAAACACGAATTGAATATCGCGCTGCAAGACAACACATTTCCGATCGACGAACTGATTTATCGCGAAGATGTCGGGCAATCGAATCTGGCGAGCAAGATCGTTTTGCCCGGTTGGAAAATTACCGGCTGGAAAATCACGTCCGAACCGCAAACGTTTTCGACCGATTTCGGCGATATCAGGAAAAAAGAGCGAGCCGCGTACAGCACGATTCGATTTACGCTATCGATCGAGCGCACCTTGAGTTTCTTCGTGTGGAAATTGATGTTGCCGTTGGCGATCGTCCTGTTGCTGGGATGTTCGGCGCTTTTCATCCATCCGGAGTATTCCGACACGCGGCTGGGCGCGCCGACGACGGCCTTGCTGTCGCTGGTGTTTCTGCAACAATCGTATTCGTCGACTTTACCCGAAATAGGATATTTGGTGCTGCTCGATAAAATATATGTGTTGGCTTATGTGGTGGTGCTGGTGCTGATGATTTCGACCATTATCACGTCGGCTAAAGTGCGACAGGGTGGGGACGAAAATATCGCGCAAGCGATACGGCAGGATCGCTTTGTCGTCTGTGGTATGTTCCTGGCGTTTGTCGTGGGGGGGGCGTTCCTGCTGCTCAATCAGACGTAATCGCGTGTCTAAAGGAGTCGTTCTTATGCTCGCACATGACATGGAGTGGACCGACGCCGAAAAAGCCATCGCACGCAAGGCGTTCGATCGTGCGTTGAAAGCCGAATGCGCGGCGATGATCGCCGCCGTGCGCGAAATGTCGGGTGCGGCGCGAACGTTCGACGAACTCTGGGCGATTCGCGATTATTTGACCAAGCAGCGGCGCGAGATCGACGAGAAATACGATTACCGCTATTCGCAACTGATTTTCGTGTTCGGGCGCCTGTTGCGCGAGGAAAGGATTTCGCGCGCCGATCTGGATGGTTTGGCGCAAGAAAAAATCGACCGCATCCTGCTGCTGTGTTCGCATTAGCCGTCCCGCCAGCGCCGACTTTTACGTGTTCAAGCAGCTTAAATAATTTTCAAAAATATGTCAGATTTACCGTTAATTTCAGTCGTCATCCCGGTGTATAACGAGGAAAGCGGTTTGGCGACCTTGTTCGCACGTTTGTATCCCGCGCTCGACGCTTTGGGCGAGCGCTACGAGATCGTTTTCGTCAACGATGGCAGCCGCGATCGTTCCGCCGCGATTTTGCGCGAGCAGTTCGAGCGCCGCCCCGATGTGACGCGCGTAGTACTGTTCGCCGTCAATGCCGGTCAGCATATGGCGATCATGGCCGGTTTCGAGCAGTGCCGCGGCGAAATCGTCGTGACGCTCGACGCCGATCTGCAAAATCCGCCCGAGGAAATCGGCAAACTCGTGGCGAAAATGCGCGAAGGCTACGATTACGTCGGCAGTATTCGTCGCAAGCGGCGCGACAGCCTGTTTCGCACCGTGGCGTCGAAAGCGATGAACCGCTTGCGCGAAAAGATCACGCGGATTCATATCACCGATCAAGGGAATATGCTTAGGGCGTATTCGCGCAGCGTGGTGAATGCGATCAACAGTTGCCGCGAAGTCGCGACTTTCGTGCCGGCGCTGGCCTACACCTTTGCGCGCAATCCGACCGAAGTGGTGGTCGAGCACGAAGAGCGCGCGGCGGGCGAGTCGAAATATTCCTTGTATAGCCTGATCCGCCTGAATTTCGATCTGATGACCGGGTTTTCCTTGGTGCCGTTGCAATGGTTTTCGATGCTCGGCATTTTGATTTCGATCGGTTCCGCGGCTTTGTTCGTCGTGCTGATGGCGCGCCGTTTGATCGTCGGTCCCGAAGCCGAGGGATTGTTCACGCTGTTCGCCTTGCTGTTTTTTCTGATCGGCTTGTCCTTGTTCGGCATCGGCCTGGTCGGCGAATATATCGGGCGCATTTATCAGCAAGTGCGGCTGCGCCCGCGCTATATGATCGAAGCTATCTTGGAGCAACGCTCGTGACGCGCGCCATCGTATTTGCCTACCATAATGTCGGCGTGCGCTGTCTGTCGGTGCTGCTCGCGCATGGCGTCGATGTGGCGTGCGTCGTCACGCATCGCGACAACCCGCAGGAAACGCTATGGTTCGATAGCGTCGCGGAACTGGCGCGACTCCATCGCATTCCCGTCATCATGCCCGACGATCCGAACGAGCAGGAGACAGTGGCCGAACTCGCCGCGTTGCAGCCGGATTTTCTGTTCTCGTTTTATTACCGCGCGATGCTGAAGCAGTCGCTGCTGGATCTGCCGCGTCACGGCGCGTTCAATATGCATGGCTCCTTGCTGCCGAAATATCGCGGTCGCGTGCCGGTGAATTGGGCGGTGCTGCATGGCGAGCGCGAAACCGGCGCGAGCCTGCATCGCATGGAACTTAAGCCCGATGCGGGCGGCATCGTCGCGCAGCAGGCCGTGCCGATTTTGCCCGACGATACCGCCTTCGAGGTGTTTCAGAAGGTCACGTTCGCCGCCGAGTGCGTGCTGGATCGCGCCTTGCCGGATCTGCTGGCCGGACGGTGCGTGTTGCAGCCGCAGGATTTGCGCCAGGGCGCGTATTTCGGCGGACGCCGCCCCGAGGATGGACGCATCGACTGGTCGCAGTCGGCGCAAAATGTGCATAATCTGATCCGCGCCGTGGCGCCGCCGTACCCCGGCGCGTTTTTCGATACGCCGCAGGGGCATTGGCGCGTGCTGCGCTCCTTGCACTCGCCTAGCGCATCGGGCAGTTTCGGCGCGCCGACCTTGTTCGCCGACGAGTATGGGTGGTGGGCCGAATGCGGCGATGGACGGGTTTTGCGCCTGCTCGCGGTAGAATTCGCCGGTTCACTCCAGCCCGCCGCTACGGCGGTCGGCGCGATGAACGCTATTTTCGGCTCAACGGCTATCCGCCTTTAATCCTTGTCATGAAAAAAATCCTCATTCTCGGCGTCAACGGTTTTATCGGTCATCATCTCTCCCAGCGCATCATGAACGCCACCGACTGGGAGGTCTATGGAATGGACATGAACTCCGAGCGCGTGACCGATCTGATGGACCATCCGCGCTTCCATTTTTTCGAGGGCGACATCACCATCAATCGCGAATGGATCGAATACCATATCCGCAAGTGCGACGCGATTATGCCTTTGGTCGCAATCGCCACGCCGGCCACCTATGTCAAAGAACCGCTGCGTGTATTTGAACTGGATTTCGAGGCCAATCTGCCGATTATCCGTCAGGCGGTCAAATACCGTAAACGCGTGATCTTCCCGTCGACTTCCGAAGTGTATGGCATGTGCCAGGACGCCGAGTTCGATCCCGAAAACTCCAATTTGGTGCTGGGACCCATCAATAAGCCGCGTTGGATTTATTCGTGCGCCAAGCAAATGATGGATCGCGTGATTCATGCCTACGGTCAGGAGCAGGGCTTGGATTACACCTTGTTCCGTCCGTTCAACTGGATCGGGCCGGGGCTGGATTCGATTCATACGCCCAAGGAAGGCTCGAGCCGCGTCATCACGCAGTTTCTCGGGCATATCGTGCGCGGCGAGCCGATCAAGCTGGTCGATGGCGGCGCGCAAAAGCGCTCGTTTACCTACGTCAGCGACGGCATCGACGCGCTGATGAAGATTATCGATAACCCCAATGGAATCGCCAGCGGCAAGATTTACAACATCGGCAACCCGGCCAACAATTATTCGGTGCGCGAATTGGCCGCATTGATGCTGGAACTGGCCGCGCAGTATCCCGAATACGCCGCCAGCGCCGCCAAGGTGCAGGTGCTGGAAACCACCTCGGGCGAATATTACGGCCAGGGCTATCAGGACACGCAGCATCGCGTGCCGAAAATCGAAAACACCATGAGCGAACTCGATTGGCGTCCGCAAGTGACGTTCGAGGATGCGCTGCGCAGTATTTTCGAGGCGTATCGCAACGACGTGGCGGCAGCGCGCGAATTGATGGACTGATTGCGCATGCAAATTGCGTTGAAAATCGATGTCGACACCTACCGCGGCGCCCTGATCGGCGTGCCGCGTCTGGTGGAATTGTTGCGTAATCATCAAACCCCCGCGACGTTTCTGTTTTCGCTCGGGCCGGATCACACCGGGCGCGCGATCAAGCGCGTGTTCCGTCGCGGCTTCTTGAAGAAGGTGTCGCGCACCTCGGTGGTGTCGCATTACGGAATCAAGACTTTGTTGTATGGCACCGTGCTGCCGGGGCCGGATATCGGGCGACGTGCGGCGCATATCATGCAGGCGACGCGCGACGCGGGCTTCGAAACCGGCATTCATTGCTGGGATCATGTGCGTTGGCAAGACGGCGTCGAGTGCGCCGATCCGGTGTGGACCGAGATCGAAATGCGTCGCGCACACGAGCGCTATGTCGAAATCTTCGGCGTCGAGGCGCGCGGCCACGGCGCCGCCGGTTGGCAGATGAATCCGCACGCTTTGCGCTTGACGCAGCGCTTGGGCTATCGCTGGGCCTCGGATTGTCGCGGCACCCATCCGTTCATTCCGGTGTGGAACGGCGAAATCGTGTTGTGCCCGCAATTGCCGACCACCTTGCCGACCTTGGACGAATTGATCGGTGTCGATGGCCATACGGTGGACAATGTGCATCGGCATTTGTTGAGCCTCACGGTGCGCGCGCCGACGCAAGGGGCGCATGTGTTCACCCTGCATGCCGAACTCGAAGGCATCAAACTGGGGGCGGTGTTGGAGCGCTTATTGAATGGCTGGCGCGATCAGGGTTACGAGATGACCACCTTGGGCAAAGTGCGCGACGGCTTGAAGTTGGCGACCTTGCCGCGTCATAACGTGGTGCGCGGCGAGGCGCCGGGACGTTCCGGAACCCTGCTGATGCAAGGCGTCGAATTCTTGTCGGATTGGCAGGAGGTGTCATGAAGGATGCGCATGATGACGATTTGAGGCTGGCTGCCACCGGCGGCGAATTCGGCTTTGCGGCGGCGCGCGGCGCATGGTTGGCGCTGTATTTCTATCCCAAAGACAATACGCCGGGTTGCAGCGTCCAGGCGCAGCAGTTTCGCGATTTGCATGCGCGTTTCGCCGCCGCCGGCTGCAAGGTGTATGGCGTATCGCGCGATTCGCTCAAATCGCATGAAAAATTCAAGGCGAAGCTGGCGCTGCCGTTCGAGTTGATTGCCGATACCGACGAGGTTTTATGCCGTCGATACGATACGGTACGTCTCAAGAAGTTGTATGGCAAGGAATATCGCGGCATCGAGCGCAGCATCTTTTTGTTTGATGCTACTGGCGTGCTGCGCCGCGAGTGGCGCGGCGTCAAGGCGGATGGTAGCGCGCAGGAGATACTCGATTTCTTGGAAAAAATCGCCGTGAACGAGTAAATTCGCAGCACCCAACTCACAGGAGTCTTCCGTATGAATCGCCCCAAGAAGCTGAAGAATCGCGTTTACGTTCTCGACACCAATGTGCTGATTCACTCGCCCGAGTCGATCTTCACCTTCGAAGAGCATACGGTGTTCATTCCGTTGCGCGTGCTGGAAGAACTCGATAACCATAAACGCGGCCAGAGCGATATCGCGCGCAATGCGCGTCAGGCGCATCGCTATCTTGACGATCTGATTCGCGACATCGGCGTCGCCGAGTTGAGCGAGAGCATCCCGATCGGGCGCGGCAAAAAGGCCGGTAAGGTACGGTTTCAGACCTTCGAGGTCAAGCGCATGGAGCGCGCCGACGACGAAATCATCGAAGTCGCCAAATATGTCGGCGAGAAGCTCTATAACGACGGCAAGACCAGCACCGTCCTGGTGACCAAGGACATCAATTTGCGGATCCGCGCCTTGTTGCGCGGCGTCGAAACCGAGGACTACACTCACGACCAAGCGGCGGTGATCGGCGACGGCGAATTGACGTTTTCGGGGCAGATCGCGATTCCGGATTCCTTGTGGAATCAACCCGACGTCAAAATCGCCACCGAGCATGTCGACGGTAAAACCGTGTATTCGCTGGAGTCGAATCAGGTAAAAAAATGGCCGTTGAATGCGCGCGTTTATTCCGATCGCTTCGATGGTATTTTGCGGAAAGTCCAGGGCAAGGTCGCGAAAATCGAAATTTTGACCGATTATCGCGGCAAACATCAGGTATGGGGCGTGTCGGCGCGCAACGACGAACAGAATTTCGCCCTGGCGGTGTTGTGCGATCCCGAGATCGATTTCGTCACGCTCGGCGGCGATGCCGGCACCGGCAAGACGATGCTGGCGTTGGCGGCGGGCTTGCAGCAGGTGTTCGAAGACAAGTTGTACGACGAGATTATCGTGACGCGCGCCGCCGTGCCGCTCGGTCACGATATCGGCTTTCTACCCGGTAGCGAAGAAGAAAAAGTCGGCCCCTATCTGGGCGCCTTGCAGGACAATTTGGAGTCGCTGACGCGCTCGCACGACGGCGAGGGCCAGGACGCTTGGTCGAAGAAAGTCACGACCGATCTGGTGATGAGTCGCATCAAGATCAAATCGACCTCGTTGATGCGCGGCCGCAGTTTTCAGCGGAAATATTTTCTGATCGACGAGGCGCAGAACCTGACTTCGCGCGAAATCGTCAGTCTGATCAGTCGCGCCGGTCAAGGCACCAAGGTGGTGTGCATCGGCAATCTGAAACAGATCGATACGCCCTACCTGACGGCGTCGACCTCGGGGTTCAGCTACGCGATCGAACGTATGGGCAACTGGGCGCATTCGGCGCATATCGTCTTGCAAGGGGTGGAGCGTTCGCGTCTGGCGATGCATGCGACCGAGGTGTTTCGCTAGCCGGGCGCATCGATGAAACGAGGCTGGCGGCGGCTATGCGCTATCGGATGCGGCTGCCTCGTGTTTTTTTCGTCGCGCGCCGACGATGCCGTAGAGACGTCGAT
>DATETD010000457.1:0-4677 GCA_035283885.1 Rhodocyclaceae bacterium | reverse complement strand
CGGGTACGGCCTTTTTGGCCGCATCGGCATACGATCCTGGGCGAGACGCCTCCTTGGCGGTCGGCGGCTCGGTCGCGGTGGTAATCGTCGCAATCGCCTGCGGACTTCCTGCCTGGATGGCGGGCCAACGAGATAGCCATTCGGGTTTGAGCGTTTTTACTGCAAACAACACGGCTACGCAAACCGTTACAGTTTGCGCAAAGGTGAGCCATAAACGGAACATAATGAGAGTTTTCCAGGGAGATAAAAATGTCGCGCCACTCGATTTTACGCGATGAACTTGACACGCATTTGGATAACTTGCTCGAGGTGCGTCGCTTTCATGACTATTGCCCGAATGGTTTGCAGGTGGAAGGACGCGCCGAGGTTGAACATATCGTTTGCGGAGTTACGGCCAACCAAGCCTTGATCGATGCGGCGATCGAGCGTGGGGCGGACACGCTGTTGGTGCATCACGGGTGGTTCTGGAAGTCCGAAGACCGCCGCGTGATCGGCATACGCAAAAAACGGCTCGCCAAGGTGCTGGCGCACGATATCAATCTATTTGCATATCACTTGCCGCTGGATGCGCATGGCGAATTGGGGAATAACGCCCAGTTGGCGCAGCGCATGGGCTGGCGGATCGAAGGCCGTTTCGCCGAGCAGGATATCGGCTTTTTCGGCACGCCTGCGGCGGCTACTGATTTGGCCGGTTTGACGCAGGCGCTAAACTCGGCGCTGGCGAGACGGCCCTTGACGATCGGCGATCCGGATCGGGTGCTGCGGCGTATCGCCTGGTGCAGCGGGGGCGCTCAGGATTATTTCGAAGCGGCCTTGGTCACCGGGGCCGATGTCTTCGTATCGGGTGAAATCTCGGAACAAACCGTCAATCTCGCCCGCGAAAGTGGGATGGCGTTTATCGCGGCCGGTCATCATGCGACCGAACGCTATGGGGTCATGGCCTTGGCGGCGCATTTGTCGCAAGCATTTGGCGTACACGCGGAATTTGTGGATATCGACAATCCGGCATAATTTATCCGCAAAAGAAAAAGGCGGGAAATCCCCGCCTTCTTCATAACAATCGCTACTTTATGTAGCGATTGAATTATTTGCCGCCGATTACGCCAGCTGCATTGCCTGCCTCGTTGTTCTTGCCCGAAGCAACAGCGGTGGAGCTCTTCTGTTTGGCGTCGATCTTGGTGTTGCCTTGGATCTGGGTGCCGCCCTTGATGGCGCCGGCCGTGTTCTTGGCGACATTGCCTTCACCCTTGGCGACAGCCGTCGAATCGGCTTGCGACGCCTTGATGTCGGTGTTGCCTTGAATTTGCACGCCTTGCGAGCTGGACGAACCTTGTACGCCTTTCGGGGTGCCCGAAACGGCTTGAGCGAAAGCAGCGGTCGAAATTACGGACGCGAGAGCGATGAAAACGATTTTACGCATGGTGTTTCTCCTTTGGTTTAAATGAAAGACTACGGGTAAAGCGAGTTACGGGTGAAACGATTATTTGCCGCCAATCACGCCGGCTTCGTTAGCGGCGGTGTTGTTCTTGCCGGTTGCAACGGCGGTCGAGTTCTTTTGGGTCGCAGTGATCTTGGTGTTGCCTTGGATCTGAGTGCCACCCTTGATCGCGCCGGCGGTGTTCTTGGCGGTGTTGCCTTCGCCCTTGGCGACAGCAGTCGAGTTCTCTTGCGCTGCCTTGATGTCGGTGTTGCCTTGAATCTGCACGCCTTGGGGGTTGCTGGAGCGTTGTACCGATTGAGCGATTGCGGAAGAAGCAATCAGAGCGGAAACAACGAGAATGGAAATATTGCGCATAATAGACCTCCTGAGTGGTAAGAAAAGTTGAACGACTAGTCTGCCGTTAACCGGAGACTACCTTGAAAACCACGCGGCGATTCTTGGCATCACGCGGATCTAGGTTCTTTAACGGATCGCTCGATCCCTTGCCGATAGGCACGAGACGCTTGCGATCGATACCGCCTTTTTCAGCGATGTAATTCACGACCGAACCGGCGCGGTCTTTGGACAACGACAAATTCTTGTCGACGCTGCCGCTGGCGTCGGTGTGTCCTTCGACGAGTACGCATCGATCCGGGGCGAGGGAAAGGATTTTGGCAATGCTGCCTAATGTGGCCTCCGACGAGGGAGAGACTTCGGCGCTGCCGACCTTGAATTGAATGGCGAAGTCGACCGCATTGAGTTTCGCATCGGCAGGAAGATTGGCGCAGTCCATCGCCGCCGTTTGCTTGGGCGTCGGCGCCGCTTCGGGAGCCGGAGCGGTTTCCTGAGCGTTGTCGAATACGATGGCGCGAGTCCGGACTTTCTTTTTACCGTCCGAGGCTCCGCCTATCGTGTGCGAATCGGCTGGGGCGCTGGACGAGGCCCCGCCACCCAGCGCACGCTCCAACTCCTTCAGCTTTGCGGCTTCGTCGTCGGCAGCAAACACCGCGCCGCTTGACGCCAATAACGCCATTCCGGAAATTAGAGTAGTCGCCGTCGAGCGAAATAGCTTATTCATATGGATATCCTTACTTGCAAATGTTGATGACTTCTTTGGTCGTTACGACGATTTCCTTAGGCGCCTTTTCGCCGGCTTTTGCGGTGCCGACATTCACCGAACATGTGCCGTCGCGTTTGCTACCCATATTGACCACGCGTTTTTCCAGCGCAGGATCTTTTGCGTTTCCATCCGAGTTCGACCAAGCTTTTGCCTTGGCGTTATTCACCTTCGTTTGCGACGAGGCGTTCAAACCCTGTTCCGCCGCCGCCATAGTGGAAAACGCAGAAAAGACCAACGCCAACGCTACTCCGCGCATAAGTTTATTGGGTTTATTCGGTTTATTTGCATTCATCGCTGACAATCCCTCCAATATTGGTGCAAGCCTTCTTGTTTCGTCCGCCGACAACCGTCGTTACATTGGATGCCGAAACATTGATTTTCGTGTCGCCCTTTTTGTCGCCCTGTATGACGCCGATACGATTCTTGGCGACGTTGTTTTCACCGGTGGCTACCGCCGTGGTGTTGTTGGTGCTGACGTTGATCTCGGTATTGCCTTGAATTCGCGTAGCTTTCTGACTGGTTTGGGCGCTAGCGACGCTAAATAATCCGATCAGTATCGTCGCGCCTGCGATTCTCGATTTCATTTGATGTCTCCAAGGTTCCAAATCAGCGGCAGCTTAGTGGGGGGCTTGCCTTTGCGAAAAGCATCCCTCATAGCCTCCAGTTCATCCCATGAAACTCCAAGTTTCTTGGCGCTGAACGAATGTACATCGGGAGTAAACATCAGGTAGGCTTGCGATTCGTTGATCAGCAAGTCCTCGCTTCCCGTCGAGTAATTATATCCGCTAAGAAACTTTTTGAAGGCTTCTCTTTGTGCTTCGGTCAAAGACTCTTGCCAGAAACGTTGACAATACTTCGCATAGTAAGGGTTGCTGTAATACTCGCCGTGAGAAAACTCGTGCAATAGTATAGCATAACGTGCATCGCGATTGATTAGAGGCTCGGCGGACGTTTTCTCCTGCATCTGAGGAATCGAAAGTATTACCGTGTTCGGAGAAGTCGCTTGAAAAATATCGCGATACGTTTTCATCAAACCTTGTTCCAGTAAAAAATTCTTTACGACTTCTTCTTCCGCATTCAGCGGGACTTTGTCGCGTTGTGCGAAATTAAAGAACTGAACCAACTCATAGACCATTACGTCGTGACCGAAAGCAAAATCCGATTCCGAGCGTCGCGATGCAATCAAGCGCGCCGCCATTTCCTGTGCGGTCAACACGCGAGGGTAGGGTTCGGTGGTTTGTTGTTCGGTAAATTGAGTTATGCGATTGAAAGTCCGTCCTTGATAGCTTAATCCCGGAAAGTCGAAGACGAAAACATTCGGGTTGTCGCTGTAGCGCCAAATTGTGAGCTGAACTGAGCGGTTGTCGAATATCCGATTGAAATTGCCATCCACCGGTTGCGGCGCGGCGTGCGCCAGCCAGCTTGCAGTAAGCAAGCATAGCGCGAGGGTCGTCAGTGCAATTCCTTTTTCCAGTAAGAATCTAATCGACATCATATCTCCAATCTATTTTCCGAAATACTCGAGCCGATATGCATTGGCGCGCGCAATATGCGAACGGACTGCCGCTTGCCGCGGAGTTGTTGCCGTCAACGCGCCGCTACCCGCCGGATCCACCAACAGAAACCCCGTTGCACTATTGGCGCGACGGTAATTCCCCCATGCCATCGCACGCTGCATCATAAAACCGCTACTGCGGGCTTCAGGAGCGACCACAATGCTAGGCATGGTTTGCTGTCCCGACGAGAGCTGAAACCCATTCACATCGACCCATACGCCCGAAGGAGTCTGTACGAGAATTCCTGCGTTGCTTTCCGATGGCGAACAAATCACGACCGCCGCAATAAGCGCTAGAAAAATTCCGGAAATCAGATTATTTTTGCTCGACACTGACGTTTCCATTTTTCCCCCACTGAATCCGGTAAGACTTGCCGCTTTTTTTCGACGTGTAACTAGTCTTCCCTCGCTGTACTTTCTCGCCATCGATGAACACCTCGCCATTAATCACGGCGACTCCATCGATCTCTACATCCGAGCCGATGATCCCCGATTCATTCGCCGCTCCCGCGACGGAATCGTCCGCATCGACACTGACCGACGAGCCGCGCCCTAAAGTCGACTGCTGCACCTTAACTCCGG
>DATETD010000456.1:0-12286 GCA_035283885.1 Rhodocyclaceae bacterium | reverse complement strand
CGGTGCGGAAGGTCATCATCGTCATCAGGCAGTGCTGGGGGCGATGGCGGTGGGCGGCGACGAAGGCGCTGAAGTCGGCGAGGCAGTAGTTGTCGGCATGGAGCAGCAAACCGTCTTCGTCGGCAAAGAACGCGCGGTTGGCGAGCAGTGTGCCTGCGGTGCCGAGCAACTGCGGTTCATGCACCAGGCGCGTTTGCGCCGCATAGGGGCTGGCGTCGAGATAGGCCGACACTTTTTCCGCGAGGTAATGGCTGTTGATTAAAAACGGGCCGATGCCGGCTTGGCTGAGACTTTCGAGCCAGAGATCGAGCAGCGGCTGTCCGCGGATCGGTACGAGGCATTTCGGCAGGGTATCGGTCAAAGGACGGAGCCGCGTGCCGAAGCCGGCGGCGAGCAGTAGGGCGCGCATCAATTAAGCTCCCGTTGCAGTTCGGCGCATTGAAGCGGCGTATTGCCGACGCGACCGACTTGTACGGCGGCGGCGAGCGAGCCTAGGCAGGCTGCTTCCCAGATGTTGCCGCCACAGGCCAGCGTCAGCGCGCCGGCGATCAGCAATGAGTCGCCCGCGCCGGCGACGTCTTTCGGCGCGGAGTTGAGGCGTCCGATACGATCGGTGAGCCAACTGGTTTCTTCGAGATCGAGCGCATGGATCAGCAAACCTTCTTCGCCGAGCTTGAGCAGCACATTGCGCGCCGCCGATTGCTGCCGCAAAGTTTCGGCAAGGATCACCAAGCCGTCTTCGCGGTTGCGGGTGCTGATGCGCGCCTCGCGTTCGGTCGGCGTCAGTAAATCCATATGGCGGAAACGCCCGATGTCGCCGACTTGCGACGAGGACTGGCTATCGGCGGCCATGAAAATATTTCTGGCCTTGGCCATCGGCACGATCGCATCGACCACGAACTGGGGCAGGCAGCCGTAGTTGAAATCCGAGAACACCAGCAGGTCGGCGTCGCGAATGCTTTCCTCGACATAGGCCAACAATTGTTTCTGCAATGAATTGGAGATGGCGTTCTGATGCAAGTGGCTCACGCGCAACAAGGTTTTCCCTTTACAGCGAAAGCGTTGCTTCAAGGTGGTCGGGCGGTTCTCGTCCGTCAATAGCATGGCGTTGACGTTTTTTGCTTTAAGTTCGTCGACGGCGTAGCGTTGCGACGCATCGGCGCCGGTCACCGAAATGAAATCGACTTTGGCGCCGAGGCCCGCCGCGTGCGCTGCCACAATGCCGGCGCCGCCGATGAAGCGCGTGCTGTCGATCGGCGAAACGACGATGGTCGGGTCTTCTTGCGACATCCCCAGCGGCTGACAGGTGATGTATTCGTCGATGATCAGGTCGCCGATCACGCAGACTTTGAGCGTGGCGAATCGATTCAGCAATTCGAACAGGCGCTCTTTTGTAATGCCGTGGCGGTCGAGATAGTCCTGAGGCGAGCTGATGGTGCGATAGTCGGTTTCGGTAAATTCCTTACGCAGCAAATCGAGCGACGAGAATGTCGTCTCGCCGGAACTGAACAGCAGCTTGCCGCCATAGGATTCGAGCGCGGCTAGTTCCGGGTTGAAACGGGATTCGAAATCCTTGCCTTTGACGACAACATCGGGTCGTAAGCGGTCGATCAGCGCGGTGATCGGCTCGTCGAGCAAAAAGGCCTCGTCGACCCAGCTATTGCTTTGAATGCCTTCGAGGCGCAGATGCTCCGGAACGTGCGCGCCTAAGCCCGCGATGCGGTCCGAGTGTACGCCGACAATCAGACGATCGCCGCAGTCGCGTGCAAAGCGCAATAGCCGCAAATGGCCTGGGTGAAGGACATTGAAATTTCCGGAAACGAAAACTTTTTTAATGGGCACGGTAGCTTGCCTTGCTGGGTTGTCGGGCGTCGCGTAGGCGACGGTCGCTATTCCTCGGCGAAAACGCGGTCTTTATAGCGATTGAGATGCTTTATGCATTACTTCGTTTCGCCCGAGTCGGCACTTTATCCAAGAGATGCTCGTAGGCAAAGCTAAAACAAAGCAAGTTTATGGAGAGTCTAAACTGCGTTTGCGCTTGGCGACATGGGATCGATCGGCGCAGCGACGCTCGGTTGACGCGAAAGTCGGCGCTAGCGAGGCGGAGGCGATAGCGATTGTAGAAAAAACGGATAAGGCGGGGTTTTGCGCTGCTTGCGCAGTTCCTCGTGCGGTCGCTTTAGGGGTACACTGGGCTTATCGCGCGGTTCCAGCATTGAGCGTCGTATGCTGGCGCCGATGCGATTCGTCTTTTCTCGGAGTGTTGCATAGGGATGTCGGTCGGTATGTATCCATTGGCTTCGAGCCATCGAGACTATCTTAATCAATTATCGAAATCTTCGTTGATATCATGAGCGGCAATGTATCTAATTCCCTTGACGGCAAAGCGGAGTCTCATTATGGCTTTGTGCCTCCACGAAAAGTCGTGTTTCTGCGGTGGCTTTGCAAAGCTATCATTTCGGCATTGAGGCTGGATGGGAAAACCGCCTTTTCGAACGAGTTTATGCAGATGCTCGACCCGAAGTTGGCGGTTCGATGGGAAGGCGCGCGCAAGGACATTGTCTTCCGCACCGGACATGGCCGCTTGCTTTGGCGCGCCAAAACATTCAACACGGAAGAGCCGATGATGCTCGAATGGATCGAGAGTTTTTCCGAGACGGATGTTTTCCTGGATATCGGCGCCAATGTCGGAACATATACGATTCCCGCCGCCCTTAAGGCCGACGCCGTGTACGCTTGCGAGCTTGATCCGATCAACATCGGCCTGCTTAAGGAAAATATTCATCTCAATAAGGTCTATGGAAAAGTGGTGATTCTCCCGTTCGCTTGCGCCGAAAACACGGGAGTCGAGAATATCTATTATCGGGATTTTTCGCGCGGCGACGCATTGCAGTCCGTGGGCGGCGCCAGTCCGTTCAATACCCAATACGGCAGCGATAAGCATATGTGTCCGCAGCTTGTCATGTCCATCGATACGGCGTTCGAGACGTTCGCGTTGAAACAACCGACGAAGATCAAAATCGATGTCGACGGGAACGAGAGAACCGTATTTATGGGCGCAAAAAAGATTATCGCGGCCGCCGACGAAATTTATTTCGAGGATAGCGGATTGCCCGATTCGAAGTTCGTGATCGATCGCATCGTCGAACTGGGATTCGTCGAAGCTAAAAGAACGCCACCCGTCAATCCGGCGGCGCAGGACGGAAACAATATTTTATTTCGCAAATCGAATCGACCGATTGGGCGGTAAGGCTCGATCCCCATTAAGCGCGCATGATCGTCATCAAGGAGAAACTGAAATGACAACTCAAGGCTTGCAACAATCGCTAAAGGTGCTCCTGATCAACCCACCGGGAAAAATCTATATTTTCCCCGATGGTTCTCCTGCGCATAGAAAACATTGCACGCCGCCGCTGGGGCTGGCTTACTTGGCCGCCTGCGCACGCGAGGCCGGACATAGCGTAAAAGTCATCGATATGCTTGCCGAAGGCTATCGCAAAGAGACGATCGAGGGGAGTTTCTTGATTTACGGCTTCGATTTTTCCGACATACAGGATGCAATACGCAACTTCGATCCCGATGTGATCGGGATTAGTTCTTTGTTTTCTCCGGCATATCCCGAGGTGGTGAAGCTTGTAAAGCGCATTCGCGAACATTTTCCTGCGGTGCGAATCGTTCTTGGCGGGCAGCACCCTACCGGCGCGCCCGAGGAGGTCATGAACGATAGCGACGTCGATTTCGTTTTATTGGGCGAAGCCGACATCACCTTTCCTCAACTTCTTGAGCATATTGCGGGCGTGCGTAAAATCGGCGCGGTGCGGGCGCTGTATTATCGCGAAGGTCAAACGATACGAAATACCATGGAGCATATCGTTCCGGTCGTGAAAGGAGACGGTTGGAATTATTTCAGCCGGAAGGATTCGGCGGTGCCGCTCGATCTCGACAGCTTGCCTCTGCCGGCATGGGATATTTTCGACATGACGTGCTATTGGCAGGCCGATGTGCGTTACGGCGGAGGCGACGTCGCCAGAGACCGTTTCGTCGTGATGGCGACGACCCGCGGCTGCCCGCACGCCTGCACGTTCTGCACCTCGCCGCTGCAAAGTGGATATAAAGCGTACCGCAAGCGCTCCATCCCGAAGATCATGGAGGAGATCGCGTGGCTAAAAGATACCTATGGGATAGAGGAAATTCATTTTGTCGACGATAATTTCAATGTAGGAAAAGCGCATGCGCGCGAGTTGATGCGCGAACTCAAGGAAAAGGTGTCGAATACGCTGTTTACGGCCACGGGCGGCACCGAGGTTAATGCGGTCGATGCCGAAATCGTCGATCTGATGGCCGACGCCGGGTTTTACAAAGTTCAGTTGGCGATCGAAGCGGGGACCGAGGATATCCAATCCGAGCATGTCGATAAGAAAGTGAAGCTAGGGCGCATTCCGGAAGTCATCGCCATGTTTCGCCGCAGGAATATCGAGGTAAGAGGCCTGTTTATGATCGGCTTCCCGCGCGAAACGCGGAGCCAAATTCAAAAAACCCTCGATTTGGCGTTAAGCCTCGATTTGGACGATTTTTATATTTCGCTGGTCACGCCGTTGCCGGGAACGCCGCTGTTCGACGAATGCGTCGAACAGGGATTATTCACCGATAATTTCGACACAACGATGTTGCGTTATTCGTTCGCCAGCATCAAACTGCCGGACACCTCGCCCGAGGAGCTTGAAACGATCAGAAGAACGGTCTGGAGGGCTCGCTTTTTAGAGAAAAATAAAAGCGAAACCTCGCAGAACGCCAGGACGTTCAGTAATGTGGCCGAATACGAGAATGCCGGAATAAGAACCAAGCTTTCATAACCTTGATAATTATCGTCCGACGAGCCGCAGCAATTCGTCGCGAAATTTCAGGTACGCGTTTTTATCGCTGCCGTCGGGAGAGAACGGCGCGAAGGTGTGATCCGATTTGCCGAGAAACGGCCCCAAGGTACTTTCGTGATGGACGACATAGGCCGAAAGCGGTACGTCGGTGTGGAATAGATTCGCGCCGACGCGGTACATGATGCTGTCGGTCGTATTCAGCACTTGAGCGTCGATCACCGATCCGTCGTCGGCAAAAACGAACACCGCCATCTCGCCTTCGATCATATGAAACGATTTGGGGCGAATGTGTTTTTTCGGGCGATAGTATTGATCGCGATGCTGAAAAATGATCATTTCATGGAAGTCGTCGTGCGGCGAGGTGTGCATCGATAAGCGCGCATTGACGCCGGTTTCCAAGGCCAGGTGCTTGATCTCTTCAATCGCATCGCGCGTCAAGCACACTTGCGGGCGCTTGGCGAAATACCCGATGGATTTCGAATTCGGATCTTTCCAGCACGTCTCCGGGGCGTCAAGCGAAACGAACGAGGCTGAATTATTCATGTATTTCTCCCGTAGGAAAACAATCGATTGGAAATGTGTCGGCAATTGCGAGCGTCGGCGCATCCGTCTCGCCAGCGCCGACTTTTGAAAAACGAGTTACATATGCATTGCATCGAGCATCGATTCGAGGCAGTCTTCTACGCGTGTGTATCGGATGTCGATGGCCGACGCCAGTTTGTCCGCACATAGCGAAACGTCCTTGGGGCGGTTTTCGGGCAAACCGAAATCGTCGATCGAGCAACGTTCGATGTGCGTCCCGATTCGTCGCCTACGGGACATGGCGGCTATCGTCATTTCAAGCAATTCGTCGCGACGATAGCGGCGGTTTCCCGATAGATGGTATAAGCCCGTCAATGAATTTCGCGCGATGGCGACGATGGCTGCGACGACATCGCCGACAAATACCGGCGAAAATGCCTGATCGCTTGCGCAACGCACGACAGGGACATCGGACGACAATTGCGCTATCCAGCGGCTGAATAATGTGCCGTCGCCGATTTGATCGCCATAAACCTTGGCGAGTCGGCAGCAGGCGAAAGGATTTTCCGATTCGATAAGAAAATCTTCGATGATTTTTTTCTGTTTCCCGTACAATAAAATCGGCGCGGCGATATCCGTTTCGCCGTAGTTTCCCTTGACGCCGTCGAATACGAATTCGGTCGATGCGAAAATCGGCGTGATATTCAAGCGCCAGCATTCCGCAAGCACGGATTGCATGGCGCTCACATTGAGGCGATGCGACAGTTCCGGATGGCCGATGCAAGAGTCGGGATCGGGATCGGCGGAAAGTATGGCAGCGTAGTCCGCTTCGCCGGGGCGTACGATGTCCCCCAACGCCATGGCGGTCATATCGAAAAATCTTCCGCCGGGGATCGGATGTCGATTGAACGTGCCTATGGCATGCTCTGGGCCCAATGTCCGATAGAGGCGGCGGCCTATCGAACTGGATGCGCCTAGGATAAGCAGTTTAGACATGGCGGAAGGCGCATTCGTGTATTTTCGGGCTGATATCGATGCGAATCGGCGACGATTGCGCTTAAACGCAGAAACCGGTCGCTATACTATCGGGGTATTTTTCGAGCAGTTTCTGGCATGCCCGGCTTTCGGTATATGCAAAGTGTCGTCGCTTGTCCAGTTCGATGAAGCGAGTTTGTTCGGGAGTGCGCGGCGTCCAATTCGTTCCCAGTGTGATCGCTTCGATCGCCGCGGCAAGCAGCAATTCCGGAGTCGGTTGGAGCACATCATATTGGTCGTCGGGAAAGTTCAAGCAATTTCCCTTTTCCCAATATTGCAAGTTCCGGTCGAAGAAACGCAGTTGCTCGACGAACGTGAGTGCGCGCCCGGTGTCCTTTCTAACCATCAGGGATGGCAGGTGCACGCAGTTCGGGCTGGTTCTCATATTATTCATAATCCATCCACCATACGAGACCATGGGCGTTTCCAATAGATTCGACAGAAAATCGGCGCCGCTGCCATTGAACATGGCGAAAGACGCGGCTTTCAACAGCAATAAATCGTTGCCGTAACTTAAAAGACGGCTTTCTCGGTAATTGAGCACGCCATAGCGTTTCCAGCATTCGGGGAAGTTTTCCCAGCCCATTTTGACCACGGTAAATCCGTTGTCGCGTAGATATTCGAGCGTCGGTATGAGCGATTCCGGTTCCGTCTTGACCCGAGCATTTTGCGTTTTGTCGCTGATATGGATCAGCGCCAGTTTTTCAGGCTTGCCGCCGAGAAAATTCATCAGCTCGGGCGTCAATCCGCCTATCGCCTGCCATGGGCGGAAATCCCTGCTTTTCGCCCAGCGGCGGCTGTGCTCCAGGATGCAGTCGTTGATGGCCTCATGCGCCAGCACCCAGTACAGGCTTCTGACGGCGCCGGGAAGATGCATTAAGCGGGCGCTGGTCTTCGCGACGCCCTCGGGTAGCGAGATTTTGAAATGAGAGACGCCGACGTCGACGGTGAGATCCGGACGCATCGCCTGAATATCGCACGACAGCTTGAAAAGATTGTCGTCGACCACAATCTGCAAGCGGTTGTCTTTGCTGAAGATGCCCGGCAATGCGGCTGCGATGTAATTCGGTATTTTCGTCGGGCCTTGCGGAAATACGGCAAGATAATTGCATCGAGGGTCGACTTCTCCCAGATGCCGCATGCGCAGAAAGTTATCCAACTCCTGGATCATGTGACCGGGAGAGTCTTGGAAGAGCATATTCCCGAGGAGATGCGAGTTCGTGGAAAGTAAGTAGTCGTAAAATGGAAGACCGCTGCTCATGAAATGTTCGAAAGTCGATGATTTTGATAGATGGTGCGTTTATCGGGCGATAACCGGCCTCACTTCAGGCTGTCCACCATGTTCATTGCCTGTTCGATGCAGTCGTCGACGTCGACCCGATATTCGTAGCTGCCGGCGCGACCGATCGAAAATACGCCTTCGGGCATGAGGTCGAAATATTGTTTCGCACGGGCGTATTCGCGCTTGAGGGGGACGGGATAGTATTTGCCGTTGAGCGAAGGAATTTCCAGACCGAGGATGGTGCTGGGGTCGTCGTAGCGTTGCCGGGTGAATTGCTTGTACTCTACGATGCGCGTAAACCGTTCTTTGCCTGCATAGTAGAGGAAGTACACGTTCTCGGGAAAGGCGTGCGCGATCGGCAGCACGAAGGGAATGAAATCCCGACCGATGTAAGGCAATTCGCCGAAGGCATTATTGAGGACGATGTCGGGCGACAGAGTATTGACGATAACGTCGTAACGTTCCTTGTTGCCATTCACGACGACGGTCTTTGCCGGGATGTCGTATGCTTCGATGCGCGTGCGCAACCTGACGGTAATCCCTTGCGTGGCGATGTTGAAATATTGATCGTATCCGTCAGCCGCGATCGGGTAGGCCGAAATCGCGCTATCCCAGGCTTCGCGAGCGCCTTCCTTGAGCGCGACGCCTTTGGGCGACCAGCCGAAGTCGTCGATTTCTTTATTATCATCGACGAGCCACATCTTCTTCGAGTAGGAGTCTATAAATTTGTCGTATAAAATCTTGCCGACGGAAGCAATCCAATATTCTTCGAGGTTTTTGGCGTCCTGCACCCCTTTGACCTGCCCCGTGCGGCGTCGCTCGTCGCGGATCGGGTCGAGTTCCGCCATGATGCTCGCGGACTCCGGCATGCGCGCGACGTCGTCGACGTGAATCGGGTAGTTGTAGAACTGATCGTCTTGTTCGATATAGGTCGAAAAGACATGGTCGTTGCAGCGCCGCATCGGGCAATGTTCGTTCAGGTAGGTAAAGACCTTTTCGTTCTGCGTTAGAAAGTGTCTAGGGCCAAAGGTATAGGGGTGCCCACCGTACCATAAGGTTCTGCAGCCGCCGCCGAGAAACGGGCTGCTTTCGATCAAAGTGACGTCCCAACCGCCTTGCATGGTCAATAGATGGGCGGCCGAGCAACCTGCAAATCCCCCGCCGATGATTAAAGCTTTTTTCATTTGACTTCCTTAGATTCGTAGCAACTGCGACATACGGGCGGAATTCGCCCCTCCAAATGATCCCGGCGGAATTGCGCATACTCGGCGCCGCTCCAGGCGGTAGAGAATCCTTGCCCCGGCGAAATCTCGAATACATCGGGATTTGCAATCATGCAGCATGGCACCGTGCGCATATCGCTCGAAATGTAGGCGCGTTCGAACGGCCAAGGGCACAGCGTTTCCTGGCTGCGAGTGGAGTATTTCGACGTCACGCACCAGAACGTCACCGTAACGCCGAGTTCTCGACCGCGCTCCATCAATGCATGGGCCATGCGGCTGTCGAAGCGATTTTCCACGGTGACGGCCTCGTTTCGTTCGCGCCATGATACTTGCCCAAAGTCGCTCAGATTGAGCGAGAATACCTGAGAAGTAAATCCTAATCGATGCGCAAGCTCGACCAAATCCATCAGTTGGTGGACGTTGGCCTCCTGCACCACCGTCCACATCTTGGTGCGCGTGCTGCCTCGTTCGGCGCAATAGCGATTGATCTTTTTGCAGTTGTCGAGAATGCGATCGAATACCGCGCCGCGTCGAATGTGCGTGAATACGTCTTCGGTCGCGCCATCGATCGATATTTGCACCTCGTTGACATCGGTGTCGATGAGTTGCTTGTAGTTGTTCTTCAGATGCAGCAGCGAGGCGTTCGTCGCCAGCCGCACCCATATATGACGTTCGCGGGCGTAGCGTATCATTTCGAAGAATGGCGCGGCGTTCATCAACGCTTCCCCCATCCCTTGGGCTTTGATCTCGGTGAGGCCGTGTTGTTCGTCGATCAACTGCTTGAATTCCTCGACGGTCATGTCGCGCGCGCGTTTGCCTTTTTTCCAGTCGCTGACTTGGCACATCGTGCAGCGCAGGTTGCAGCGGCTGACCGGCTCGATATCCAATTTAATCGGTAGATAGTCGGGGGTATCGGAGCGGTTTTTTGCTGCAAGATAGCGCTCGTAATTGGCGCGCCGCGCCGGATCGGCCGCCAGACATCGTTCGCGTTCGGCGTCGTATGTTGCTCTGTCGGGCGTAGGATCGGGCTGAGGGAGCGATCTTAAAAATTCGATATGGTTAGCCGCGTCTGGATTCACGTGCATCTCCTAATGGGGGGGCTGTTGACGGATAGTGCGGGATCGACGCCGATTACTCGAAGTAAATGAACTCGTAGTCGCCGCTATAGCCGAAATGGCGATAGAGCCAGGTCCATTCCTCGGTATCGAAAAACGACTCGCAGGTCAGCGCCCAGCATTGCAGATTAAATAACTCCTGTTCGTCGCGATAACTCTCAAGCATAATGTAGCCTTGCTTGGCGGTGCGCTCGATTTCGGCGAGCGCCACGGCGAGTTCGGGCAGTCGCAGATTATGCAACGCGCCCAGCGAGATCGCTAAGTCGAATTCTTTATCGGCGAACGGATAAGGCGTTTGCGCGCTATGGACGAACAAATGGGGTTTGACCGGGTCGGTGGCGCAGTCGATGCCGTAGTGCGAGATATCGAAGCCCTTGATTTGTAAGCCAGGCTCCAGCAATAACATTTCATGCAGCAGAAAGCCCTTGCCGCAGCCGACATCGAGCACTTTGGAACCGGCCTTCAAGTCGTAGGTGTGGATCAAGGCTGCGGCGACGGGTTGCCAGCGTCCAGGCAGATAGCGATAGCCGCCATAGCCGTAGCGGCGGTCGCCGTCCCAATAGTCTTTGCCGTATTGCTTGGCGACTTTCATGCAGCGGACTTTTTCGTCCTGCATGCGCGCGAGATAGTCGCGGCGTGTCGCAAGGTGGAGCGGCGTCACGAAATTGCGGAGTTGTCCCATGGATGGCTTTCGTTAGACGAAAAAAGAATGATCCCGGTCGAGGGACAGGTATTCGTGTATCGCCAGATTTTTAGCGTGGCTGACGCAATGATGTTTGCACTGTACGGAAGGGTCGAACGATTTCAGGAAGTGCTGGTTTTCTGCGGAGAACCAGAACTCCTTGAAGCTGGTGTCGGCGATGGACCCCATACGCCCGGTTTCGGTGTAGGCCTTGTCTTGACAAGTATAGACGCTCATATCCGCGCCGACGACAGTCAAAAATTGCAAAAACGGACAGGTGTGGTAGCTCTTTTCGAAGCGGTCTTCGAGGTCGTGGTAATGGTTGAGGACGGCGAAATGCGCGTTTTCCAGGGTTTTCGCCTGCGCGATCTGGCGGGCGACTTCGTCTTTGATCGAGCGATGGTAGTCGTTATTGCCGGCGGCGTCGTTGCTGACCACAGCGCCCGATATCTTGACGTGGTTCGCGCCGCACTCTTTGAGCAATGCGCAGACTGCGGCGATATGCTGGTGATTGTCATGGCCGACGATCAGGCTGATTCCCAATACGCACGGCGAGCGGCGAGCGGTGAATGCGCGGATATTGTCGATCAGGCGCGAGAAGTCTTCGGACTTTGCGCCGCGACTTTTTACATAACTGGCGTTATCCCAGGCGTCGAGCGAGATGCGAATCCATGTGCCATATTGCGCGAAAGCGTCGGCTATGCGGCCTTTCAAATTCGAGCCGTTGCTCAGGGCTGCGACCCGGATGCCGCCTTGGGCCAGCACTTCGATAATTTCCGGCAGCGGTTTGTACAGCAGCGGCTCGCCACCGCCCGAGAAGGTGACCGCCTTGACGCCGATTTCGATAAATTCATGCGCGAGTGCGTGCATTTTTTCGGCGGGGATGCTGTCTTTTTCGAGCATTTCGCTGCCTAAGGCGAGGTCGTCGGTGCGGTAGGCGCAATACCAGCAATTATGATTGCAGAGATTGGTGGGTTTGACTCGCACATGCACCGGCACGACGGTGCGCCCCTCGGCGAGAGCTTGCAGTCTATCGTCGAAGCGCAGGAATTTAAGCGCGCTGTAGTAGGTGGACATGGCTTATGGCGCCGATGCTAGGGTTTGAGGGCAGTGCGACAGGGTGTGGCGAATCCGCCATAAGGTTTCGATGCGTTCGAACTCGGACGCGGCGCCGGCGTGGCAATCTTCGACGGCGAAATGCAGCGTTTTATTATGAGCGAGTACGGTTTCGTAGATTCTTCGTCGTTGCGAGGGCAGGGCGTTGAGTTGGAACAGGCTGTAGGCGACGACGCCGTCGATGGTGGGCAACTCTTCGAGCAATTGTTCGAACATCATATGGCATCCTTCCATCGCATATTCGGTTGCGCTCAACAGGAACTGTAGGCGATTGCGTTCGCAATAATCGCGGATCGCGAGATTTTGAATATGTTGAGGCGCGCGTTCGCCCATGAAAGATCGGCTGAAAATGTATCCTCTGACTTTTTTCACGATATTTTGGGCAAGCTGTAATCCATTCCAATGCGCGAAGCTGCGCGCAACGTGATCGGCTCGAA
>DATETD010000455.1:0-7280 GCA_035283885.1 Rhodocyclaceae bacterium | reverse complement strand
CGCACGATGTCGATGAGATCAAAGTGACGGCGATGCTCTCGGCGCAAGGCGGGCGCAGCGATATGGCGCATATTTGGTTCGATCTCGACGAAGCCGGCGCGCCGCTGGATATCGATACCGATTGCACCTGCCGCAGCGACGCCTGTTCGCATATCGTCGCGGCCTTGCGTCTGGTGAATCGTTTGAGCGGCGGTCGCGAGTGGGACGGGACGGCGCCCGCGATAGCGACGGCAGCGGCAGCAGCGTCGGATACCGAGCCTTATCCCGAACCTAGCCTCGAAGCCTTGGAATGGCTGGAAAATTTCGATCCGCAGACGGTCGAGTCGGCGGCGGCGGCGCGAAAAAATCAGCCGCGTTTGCTGTATTTATTGCGTCCCGAAGCGCCGGCGCGCCTAGCCTTGGGCAAGAGCCGTCCGGCGAAAACCGGCGGTATGAGCAAGCCCGCGTTGTATCGACCGCAAGCGTTCGACTTGAACAGCGGTCGCATGCACGAAAACCATCTTCAGGAAGACGATCTGCTGCCGCTGCGCTTGTTTCTGGCGTTGCAAGCCGGCAACAGCCTGTATTTCAACGAAAGCGTGGAGATATCGAGCGAGCTCGGCGGCATGTTGCTGCGCTGCGCCTTGCAGACCGGACGCTTATATCTCGATTACCACATGGACGCGCCATTGACTCGGGGGGCGCCCTTGTCGGTCGAATTGGCCTGGGTCAGGGCGGCGCAAGGTTTGCAACAATTGACCGTGGCCTTGGCGGCGAACCGGCAATTGATTGCCAGTCAGCCGGCCTTCTATCTGGACGCTCAGGCGCGGATTTTGGGTGAGTTGAAAACCGAATTGCCCGGCGAACTCATGTGTCGATTATTGCAAGCGCCCTTGCTCAACGAGGCCGATGCGTCCTTGGTGCGCAAACGTCTGGCGCGAGTGGCGACGGAGCGGCGCTTGCCCTTGCCCTTGCCCGAGACGCCCGAAATGGTGGTGGCGGATCGGCCTGCGGCGCGGCTGGAACTGACGATGGGGACATTCAGGCATATGACGGCGAATGTTCTGCATGACGAGCACGCCATTGCTGAATTGTATTTCGATTATCCTCAAGGCTTTTCGGCGCAAGCGTCCGAGCAAGCCGTTTCCTTGATACGCCATCAGGTTGACGGCGAATGGAAGACTTTGCAACGCGATGTCGGCAGCGAAGTGCGAATCTGGCGGCTATTGCAAGATGCGGGGCTGGAAAGCTACCGTCGCCGTTTGGCGAACTCGGTGCGCATCGATAGCGAAGACGATTGTCTGCTACCGACGCGCCAGGATAATCGCGGTTGGCTGCCGTTATTGAACGGCGGCTTGGCGGTGCTCGAAGCGCAAGGCGTCGAGGTGCGGATTGCCGACGATTTCCCCTATTGCATGGCCGAGGCCGACGACTGGTTCGTGGCGATCGATGAAGAACCCGGCAGCGATTGGTTCAATCTCGATCTGGGCGTGTCGATCGGCGGCAAGCGCATCAGTCTGGTGCCGCCGTTGTTGCGCTTGCTGCGCGAGCAGCCGCGCTTGCTGACGGTGGTGCGCGATTTGCAGGATCATCAAACCTATCCCGTGGCGGTGGATGAACGTCATATTTTACCGGTGCCGGCCAATCGGCTGAAAGCGTGGTTGTTGCCCTTGCTGGAATTGCTCGACGGCGACAAGCCGCGACTGTCGCGCCATAACGCCGTGGTGTTGTTCGGTTTGAATTCGCAACCGGCGCATTGGATCGGCGGCGAGAATTTGCGGGCCTTGGCGCAGCGTTTGCGCGATTTTTCCGGCATGGAAACCTACCCGCCGGCGCCGGGATTTACGGCGACCTTGCGCCCCTATCAGCAAGCGGGCTTGGATTGGTTGCAGTTTTTGCGCGAATACGGATTGGCCGGAATCCTGGCCGACGATATGGGCCTAGGCAAGACGGTGCAGACCTTGGCGCATTTGCATCTGGAAAAAGTCTCGGGACGCGCGGATCGTCCCTGCCTAGTGGTGGCCACCACCAGTTTGATGTCGAACTGGCGCAACGAGGCGGCGCAGTTTGCGCCCGAGTTGAAGGTGCTGACCTTGCACGGCAAGGATCGCGCTGCATTGTTTTCCGAGATCGATCATGCCGATATTATTCTGACGACCTATCCCTTGTTGGTGCGCGATCGCGATGTGCTGCTGGCGCGCGACTATCATGTGCTGGTGATGGACGAGGCGCAATTCATCAAGAATCCCAAGGCCTTGTCGCATCAGGTGGCGCGGCAATTGCGCGCGCGTCACCGACTGTCCTTGACCGGCACGCCCTTGGAAAACCATTTGGGCGAACTGTGGGCGCAGTATGACTTTTTGATGCCCGGCATGCTCGGCGGCGTCAAGCGCTTCAATCAACTGTTTCGCGTGCCGATCGAGCGCAATAACGATCAAGAGATACGCGCGCGCCTAGCCGAGCGCGTGCGCCCTTTCCTGTTGCGGCGCACCAAGGAAGAGGTGTTGAGCGACTTGCCGCCGCGGAGCGAAATGGTGCGTTGGGTCGAAGTCGAAGGCGGACAGCGCGACTTGTACGAGTCCTTGCGCGTGGCTTTCGACAAGAAGCTGCGCCAAGCCTTGGTGGAGCAGGGGATAGGCCGCAGCCAGATTATGATCCTCGACGCCTTGCTCAAATTGCGGCAGGTCTGTTGCGATCCTCGCCTGGTCAAGTTGCCGGCCGCCGAAGCGCTGGTGAAAAGCGGCGGCGCGCCGTCGGCCAAGCTGGCGACCTTGATGGAAATGCTCGAAGAATTGCTCGACGAGGGGCGCAAGGTGCTGTTGTTCTCGCAATTCACCTCGATGCTCGAATTGATCGAGCAGGAATTGGCGCTGCGGCAGATGAGCTACGTCAAACTCACCGGCGAGACGCGCGACCGCGAAACGCCGATTCGCGAATTCCAGGAAAACCGCGTGCCGCTGTTTTTGATCAGCCTCAAAGCTGGCGGCACCGGCTTGAATCTGACGGCGGCGGACACCGTGATTCATTACGATCCGTGGTGGAACCCGGCGGTCGAAGAGCAGGCGACGGCGCGCGCGCATCGCATCGGCCAGGACAAGCCGGTCTTCGTCTACAAGCTGATGACGCAGGGCACGGTGGAGGAAAAGATACTTGCGCTGCAAGGTCGCAAGCGCGGCTTAGCCGATCAGTTGATGAAAACCGGCGGCGATGCGACGCAGCGTAGCGGCAATCTGATTACCGCCGAGGATCTGGATGTGTTGTTCCAGCCGCTGGCCGAGTAAAAGTCGGCGCTGGCGGGACGGAGAGTCGCATGCATGAAATGTCGCTGATGGAGAGCGCGCTGCAAGTGGTCGAGAAAGCCGCTCGCGTGCAAGGGATGTCGCGCGTGACCGGCATCTGGCTGGAGATCGGTCAATTGGCGGCGGTGGATGTCGAGGCGCTGAAGTTTTGCTATACGGCGATCGCCGACGGTACCTTGGCGCAAGACGCCGCGTTGGAGATCGTCATTACGCCCGGCATCGGCTGGTGTCCGGATTGCGCGCTCGAAGCGCCGATGCCCGAGATGCTCAGTCCCTGTCCGCAGTGCGGCGCCTATCGGCGGCAAGTCCGCCGCGGCGCGGAAATGCGCGTGGAAAGCATCGCCGGCTACTGAGCGTCGCCGCTTTATGCTGCCGTAGCCGTTTGAGTTTGCGGCGCCGTGCAGGGCATGCGGATGCGGAATTCCGTACCCTGGCCGACCGTCGAGCTGACCTGTATCGTGCCGCCGAGCACATTGGTGACGATATTATGCACAATGTGCAAGCCGAGGCCGCTGCCGCCGTGGCCGAGTTTGGTGGTGAAGAACGGCTCGAAAATTCGTTTGACGATCGCGGCCGGGATGCCGGCGCCATCGTCGGCGAACACCAGCGTCAGGCAGCCGTCGCTGTAATCTTCGATCGAAAAACGCATCAACCCCGATTCGCGCCCTTCGAAGGCGTGCGTCAATGAATTATTGATGAAATTGATGAACACCTGGCCGAGCGGGCCGGGGAAGCTGTCCATGACGATTTCTTTGGGAATATCGTTGACCACCTTGTAAGGAAGCTTTTTCAGCGTCGGCGTCAGGGTGAGATTCACCTCGTTGCAGATCTCGCGTAGGTGGAAGGGGCGACGCTGAGTGGTGGTTTGATCGACGGCGATTTGTTTGAAACTGCTGATCAGTTCGGCGGCGCGGGTGAGATTGGTCACCAGCATCTTGCTGCCTTGAATATTGTTGTTGAGAAAATCCTCGAGCGCAGACCGTTTCACGCCGGTTCTGACGGTGTCGCTGAACTCTTGAGTGCGATGGCTGAGCGTGCTGCCCACCATCAAGGCGTTGCCGATCGGCGTATTCAATTCGTGCGCCACGCCGGCAACCAGCGAACCCAGCGCCGCCATTTTTTCGCTACGCACCAACTCGTCCTTGGCGACGCTGAGTTTTTCGAAGGCCAGGCGCAATTCCTGATTGGCGATCACCAGTTCCTGCGTGCGTTGCATCACGCGCCGTTCGAGGTCGTCGTTCAAATGGCGAATTTCGGCCTCCGCCTTGGCCAGCGCGTCGAGTTCGCGCGTCAACTCCGCATTTTTGCGGTCGAGTTCGGTGAATAAGGATTGCAAGGAGCGGCGGGTTTCGTCCATGCGTTGCGCCAGAGTGCCGATTTCGTCGTCGCTTTCCGGGACGATAGCCGCATCCAATCGTCGTTCGGCCAGCCGTTGCGCCGCGTCGCCCAATCGTTGCAAAGGGCGCACCAGTCGGCGATTGACTAAGGTGAAAATTAACCCTAGCGACAGGGTTAATTGCAGCAGGGTGATCGCGATACTGACGAAAATATCGCGAAAAGCCGTGGCTTCGAGCGGGGCGCTCGTGACTTCGACCGTGACGCTGCCGATTTTTCTGCCGTAACGCAGAATGTCGCGTCGGGTGGTCATGGCGTAGCCGGTGCGACGTTCGGCATGCTCTTTCGACAGGATGATGCGCTCGGTGGAGTCGAGCAATTCGATGCGCACCACGCTGGGCGTGCGCAAGGACGCGTCGATCAAGGGAATGCCCGCTTCGGTGTTGTAATTCCATAAGACTTCGACCATGCCCATCGTCAGGATCTGAACATGCTGATCGAGAATTTGCGCCAAGGCCTGACTGCGGGCTTCGTTGAATTTATAGGCGGCGGTCAATCCGCCGAACAACACGGCCGGGAACACCAGTCCGATGGCCAGCGCCCAGAGTAAGGCATGGTGCAGGCTACGGTTGTGTTTATGCAAAAATTGAGAAGGCGACATCGGGTGTCCTGGGAAGTCGCAAGGGACGTAGATAGTGATGCGACAAGCTGATGCAGCAAGCGGGCGGGCGTTATATCCAAGGTGGTAAAACTTTTCCAATCATACCTTGCCGTTGCGCAGAGTGGTTTACTTGGCCGAAATTTTGCGGCGATGGCGCGATATTCGCTGCGATAATAGCGTGCAACCGGGTGTCGTATGCGCTGTTTGCGCGCGGATCCCGTTCATATTACCGCCATCTATTTATTCTCTAAGGGACGCCAGTGGAAACCGATACCGTTATTGCGACAGCTTTGGCGATGGAGGACTTGCCTCCCTATCGAGGATTGACGCTGGCCGAGATCGTCGTGATCGACTCGCCCGAAGTCATGGCGGAGGCCTTGACGGCGCTGCTTGCCGCCGACGTGCTGGGCTTCGACACCGAGTCGCAGCCGACGTTCGACAAGGGGCAGGTTTCGACCGGCCCGCATTTGATACAACTGGCGACCGATAGCCGCGCCTACCTGTTTCAGGTCGCGCGCCTGCCCGATCTGGAGGGCGTCAAGGTGGTGCTGGAGTCGCCCGATATTCTTAAAGTGGGTTTCGGCCTGGAATCCGATCGGTCGCGGTTGCGCGCGCGCTTGGGCATTGCGCCGCGTCGCCTACTCGATCTGGCGCGCGCCTTGCGTAGCGAAGCGCAAAAAAACACCGTCGGCGCCAAAGCGGCGGCGGCGCAGTTTCTCGGCGGCAAGTTGCAGAAATCGAGAAAGACCGCGACCTCCAACTGGGCCAATCCGCAACTTAGCGAACGTCAACTGCTGTATGCGGCGGACGATGCGCAAGTGGCCTTGCGCGTTTATCGCAGCGCATTGGCGTCGCGTCCGGAGCTTGGGACGTTCGTCTTTTAAGATTCGAGCCGCTGCAAAAGTCGGCGCTGGCGAGACGGATCTGCGGGTCCGCAGCGCCACCGTAACCGTAGTCAGCCGAAACCGGCTTAAGACCGGACGCCATAGCGTTGCAAGATTTTGGCGTAGGCTGCTTCGTTCTTGAACTTTTGCACTTCCCTGTCGAAGCTCGGCAACACGGCGAGATGCGGCGACTGTTTGCCGATCAGCAGATGGAAGACAACCTCGTCCATGGCGTGCGGCAGCATGCGAATATCCTGCATCTCGGGGTGCGAATTCAGCCAGTGTTGCGCGGCGATCGAGCTTTCGACCGCCAGATCGCCGCGTGCGCCGTTGACCATGCGCAACGAGGACTCGAAATCGGGCGACCAGTACACGTTGAAACCCGCGAGCGCGCCCCTGGCCCAGCTATTGCCGATATAGGAAATGACTTTGGGATTGAGCGAGCGTAACTCGTCCAAGTTGCGAACTTTTTCGAGCTTGGGCAATAACGGAGATTTTATGTTGGCGAAAATACGCCAAGGCAATTTTAGGACGGCTTCCTGCGAGGCGATGGCGTATTTCAGCCGGGCTGGCGTCGGCGTGGCGCACAGCGCGTCGCCGAGACCGCTTTCGACCATAAACTGCGCGCGCGCCCAAGGATAGCCTTTATGCTCCAGTGGAATTTTCATGCGCTGGACGAGGACTTCGTCGAGCAGATCGATCAGGATGCCATGCATTGCGCCATCGTCTTGGCGGAAACTGATCGGCTTGTACGTATCGAGATAAGCCAAGCGCAACGGCGCGGCGGCAAAGGCGGAAAACATCTTGGCGGCGGCGATGGCGACGGCGGCTTGCAGCAAGATTCGACGATTCGATGAAATCATATGCGCCTCCACTGAATACTGTGTTCAGGATACATCGAATCGACGAGCAAATGCGCGCTTGCACGCACTTGTATTGAAGCCGACTCGACCGACAGCGCATCGATTTCGAAATTCGGCGGAAAAGCAAGGATAATACCCGGATCAGCATTCGTCTCCGCCTCTTCATGACGCCTCCCGCCGCCATTCCTCCGCATCGCACCCGCATCAAACTCTGCGGCTTCACGCGAGAATCCGACGTCGCCGCCGCCTTGGCGGCGGG
>DATETD010000454.1:0-15184 GCA_035283885.1 Rhodocyclaceae bacterium | reverse complement strand
GAACGGTGGGCGGATTTTCCCCGAGCCTGCGTCGTGAGTCAACAGCTAGCCTTGTCCCATGGGATTTGAGTCTAAGCCGGTGGTTGGCCAGACTGTATCGAGGGCGTCAAAGGTTGCGATATTCGCCCGAAGTCGAATGCTTTATATGTTTATCTAAAATCCATTGCGACGCGATAGCCGGACGAAGGCGTTGCGCCGCCCGTGCAAAACTCGGCGCTGGCGGAACGGATGCCGACGGCCCCAGTTAGAATAGCTCTTTGTGCCTCAGCAAAGAAACCCCGCGATGACTTCACTTGCCGAAATCCTCGATTTATCCCGTTACCTACAACGTCTGACTTCCGCCCGGCCCGGTTTGTTGGAGGAGATCGCGCCGCGCTTGAATCGGCCCGTGACGGCGCAGGAGTTGGCGGGATGGTTTTCGACCGCGCCCGGCGCCGCGGTATTGACCGAGGATACGCTCAAGCCGACCTTGCGCCGTTTCAAGCAATGGGCGTTCGCGCGGATTGCGACGCGCGATCTATCGGGGCGCGCTTCCTTGGCCGAGGTGACCGAGGCGATGACGGCGATTGCCGAAGAAGCGGTGGCGCGCGCGCTGGCGGTGCTGACGGGGGCGCAGGAAGCGCGCTACGGCGCGCCGACCGGGGCGGAATCGGGCGCGCGGCAGGAGTTGTTGGTGTTGGGCATGGGCAAGCTCGGCGGGCGCGAGTTGAACGTGTCGTCGGATATCGATTTGATCTTCGTCTATGCCGAAGACGGCGAAACGCGCGCCGAGCGCGCCGGGCAGCGCAGCATTTCGAATTTCGAATTTTTCACGCGCCTGGGGCGTAGCCTGATCAACGCGATCGCCGAGGCGACGGCGGACGGACAGGTGTTTCGCGTCGATATGCGCTTGCGTCCGAACGGCGATTCGGGGCCGCTGGTATGTTCGTTCGATATGCTTGAAAACTATTTTATCGCTCAGGGGCGCGAATGGGAGCGTTACGCCTGGATCAAGGCGCGGCTGCTGGGCGCTATCGATCGCGGGCAGGCAGTGCAGGACGAACTCGAAAAGGTGCGCCGTCCGTTCGTGTTCCGCAAGTATCTGGACTATGGCGCGTTCAACGCGATGCGCAGTTTGCATGCGCAGATCCGGCGCGAAGTGGCGAAGAAGGACATGGCCGACAATGTCAAACTCGGGCCGGGCGGCATCCGCGAAATCGAGTTTATCGCCCAGGTGTTCCAGTTGATACGCGGCGGGCGCGAATGGGCCTTGCAAATCCGCCCGACCTTGAGCGTGCTGAATCTATTGGAAGAACGCGGCATTCTGGCGCGCGATGTCGTGTCCGAACTGGTCGGCGCCTACGATTTTCTGCGGCGCGTCGAACATCGTTTGCAGTACCTCGACGATGCGCAGACGCATAGCTTGCCGACCTCGCCCGAGGATGGCCTGCGGATTGCCAAGAGCATGGGCTATGCGAGTTACGAGGCGTTTCTAGTCGAACTGGACGACCATCGCGCCAATGTCTCGCGTCATTTCGAGACGGTGTTCGCCGATCCGACGCAGGGCGAACACGCTTTGGCGGCGGTGTGGAGTAGCGCCGGTCAGGAGGGGCAAGACGAATCCTTCGCGCGACTCGGTTATCGCGCGCCGGCGGCGGCGGCGCAACGCATGAGCGCGATGCGCGCCTCGCCGCGTTATCAGCAAATGAGCGAAGATATCCGCGGACGTTTCGATGCGCTCGCGCCGCGTTTGATCGAAGCCGCGGCGGCCTGTGCGAATCCCGACGAAACCCTCGCGCGCGCGATGGATCTATTGGAATCGATTTCGCGCCGCGCCGCGTATTTGGCCTTGTTGCAGCAATATCCGCAGGCGTTGGAAAAGCTGGTGCAGTTGTTGAGCAGCTCGAGTTGGGCGGCGAGCTATTTGCAGCGCCATCCGATTTTGCTCGACGAATTGCTCGACCCGAGCTTGCTCGACGATCTCAGCGATTGGACGTCGTTCCGTACCGAGCTGACGGCACGCCTGGAGCAACTCGAACCCGACACCGAACGACAGATGGATGTATTGCGCGAAGTCCATCATATTCAAGTGTTCCGTTTATTGACGCAGGATATCGCCGGCTTGCTGACCGTGGAAAAGCTCGCCGATCATTTGTCGGAGCTGGCCGATATTCTGCTCGACGCGGCGATCGACCGCGCGTGGAAGAAATTGCTGCGTCGGCATATCGAGCGGCCTAAGTTCGCCGTCATCAGCTACGGCAAGCTCGGCGGCAAGGAACTGGGTTACGCCTCCGATCTCGATCTGGTGTTTCTGTACGAGGACGAGGCCGCCGATGCGGCGGAACTCTACGCGCGTCTCGGCATGCGTATGACGACATGGTTGTCGGCGCAAACCCCGGCGGGACAGTTGTTCGACACCGATATGCGGCTGCGGCCCAATGGCGATTCGGGGCTGATTTCAAGCTCGATCGCCGCGTTTCGTCAGTATCAATTCGAAGCCGCCTGGCCGTGGGAACATCAGGCGCTGACGCGCGCGCGCTTCTCGGCGGGCGATAAACAGGTCGGCGCGGCGTTCGAGCGCATCCGTTGCGAAGTCCTGTGCATGCCGCGCGATCTCGTCAAGTTGCGCGACGATGTGCTCGCGATGCGCGAAAAAATGATCGCCGCCCATGCGACGCCCGCCGGCGAACGCGCGACCGTGTTCGACCTCAAACACGACCCTGGCGGCCTGGTCGATGTCGAATTCATGGTGCAGTATCTGGTGCTGGGCTATGCAAATCGCCATCCGGAATTGACGCGCAATCTCGGCAATATCGCCTTGCTGAAAATGGCGGCGGAATTGGGCCTGATCCCGCTCGACCAGGCCGAAGACGTGCGCAACGCCTATCGCGACTACCGGCGTTTGCAACATGGCCTGCGCCTCAACGACGCGCGCCCGCGCGTAGCGCCGGCTAGCGTGCAGCAGCGCATCGACGCGGTGCGGCGTTTGTGGCGCACGGTGTTTGCGGGGTGAGGCGGTTTGCGCCGCAGTGGTTTTTCCACGAAAAGCACGAAAGGCACGAAAAGGGCGGGACTTGATCGTCTTGATGTTATGTATCGTATGAAGTACATTAACGCCAATATATGGCGAAATGTACAACATACGATACATCTATGGATATGGCCGAAATGGGTAAAGCGTTCAAAAATCGCCGCAAGTTGCTGAATCTGTCGCAAGCGTCGGTGGCTGCGAGGATCGGCATGAGCCGGGCTATGCTGAGTAATTTCGAAAACGGAAAATTGCCGGAACTGGGCGTTCGTAAGCTGATCGCGCTGGGGGCGACGCTAGGACTCGATCTCGTTGTGGTGGAAGCGGCTTCGCGCCCCACGTTACGCACCTTGCTTGCGGAGCGGGACGGAAAAAATGCTTGATGTATGGACGGCGAAATCTATCGTCGGCGCCGTCGATCGTCATCCGACGGAGCTTGGCGATTATGTGTTTGCTTACCGCGCCGCGCTGGAGGCGGGGCAGGACGTTTCGCTGACGATGCCTCTTTCCTTGGAAAGTTATGCTTACAAAAACGGTTTGCATCCCGTTTTTCAGATGAATTTGCCGGAGGGGCGCTTGCGCGAGGCGATCGAAAGAAAATTCCGCAAGAGTATGCCAGGTTACGATGACCTCAGGCTGCTCGAGATCGTCGGTCGATCGCAGATCGGACGACTGCGCTTCTCCAACGACCCTAGTGTCATCGATCGGGTTCCATTGCAAAGCGTTCATGAGCTGGTCGCCTATAACGGCGCCGAAGATATTCTGCGCGACCTTCTCGAACGCTTTGCCGGGGTGTCCGGCGTCTCGGGCACCCAGCCAAAAGTCTTGGTCAAGGATAGCGAGGACGCCAAACCCAGCGCCGCCCCAGCGCGAGTGACCGCCAAGGGCGCAACGCACATCGTCAAAGGCTGGGATGCGCACGACTACCCCCATTTGGCAGCCAACGAATTCTTCTGCATGAAGGCGGCCCAACGGGCCGGGCTGGAAATTCCGAATATTACGCTATCCGAGAACAATAAGTTTATCGTAATAGAACGATTCGATATTCTGCCTGACGGGCGCTATCTCGGATTCGAGGATTTCTGTTCGCTCAATGGCCTGGGTTCTCATGAGAAATATGAGGGAAGTTATGAGCGCGTCGCCAAGCGGATTCGAGAGTTCGTTTCGCCCGAGCATCGTAGCCAGGCGCTCGAAACGTTTTTCAGATCGCTTGCCGTTTCCTGCGTGTTGAGGAATGGGGATGCGCATCTCAAAAACTATGGCGTGCTGTACGAGACTGCGGACAAGCCCGTCGCGCTGGCGCCCGCCTATGACATCGTAACGACGACGCCGTATATCGCAGGGGACTCCCTGGCGCTGACCCTGGGTGGGAGCAAACGATTCCCGGACGGGAAGAAACTGCTCGATTTCGCGAAGTTGCAATGCGATCTCCAACCCGCCAAGGCAAGCCGAATTCTGCACGCGATTGCCGAAGGCGTTCTCGCCACTCGCGACGATTTGCATCGCCACTATAGAGATCGCCCCGAGTTCCGGGAAATCGGGGCAGCGATGTCGCGCGCTTGGGAGAGCGGCGTGGATAGTACGTGCAAAATCGATCGGCCCGCGAAAAAATAGGCGATAGGCGACGATTTCCGCCGCCCCGCTCCGTCCCGTCAGCGCCGAGTTTTCACTGCGCCGTCGACGATCGCCGTGCGCCATATCGACCCGAATGTATGAATCGCTCGCGCGATATGGGAAAATTTCATACTGCGTCATTCGTCGCCGATTGCAAATCATGACGTCACCTTACCCAGCCCATCAGCCCAAGAGGAGTTTCTCATGCCAGTAAATTATGCGACGCCTGCCGCCGCCGATCTTTTCCCCGTTGCCGGCGTTCGTCTCGGCGCCTGCGAAGCCGGAATCCGCAAGGCGAATCGGCTCGATTTGACCTTGATCGAATTCGCGCCGGGCAGCCGTGCGGCGGGGGTGTTTACCCAGAACCGTTGTTGCGCCGCGCCGGTGACGCTGTGCCGCGAGCATTTGGCGGCGTCCCCCGCGGTGCGCGCGGTGGTGGTCAATACCGGCATCGCCAATGCGGCGACCGGCTTTCAGGGCTTGCAAGCGGCGAAAGAAACCTGCGCCGCCGTCGCCGCGATGCTCGGCTGTACGGCGCACGAGGTGCTGCCGTTCTCGACCGGAGTGATTCTCGAGCATTTGCCGACCGAACGGCTGATCGCCGGTCTACCGGCGGCGCAGGCCGATCTGGCCGCCGATCATTGGCATAAAGCCGCGCATGCGATTATGACCACCGATACGGTGGCCAAAGCCGCCTCGCGCCGCTGGCAGAGCGCCGACGGGCGCACCTTAACCGCAACCGGCATGTCGAAGGGCGCAGGCATGATACGTCCGAATATGGCGACGATGCTGGGCCTGGTCGCCACCGACGCGGGCCTTGCGCCGGACTTATTGCAACAGCTCGCGCGCGAGGCCGCCGACGCCTCGTTCAACTGCATCACAGTCGACGGCGACACCTCGACCAACGATTCTTTCGTCGTCGTCGCCACCGGGGCGAGCGGGGTGCAGATCGACGACGCGCAATCGCCGCACTGGCCGGCCTTGCGCGCGGCGGTGATCGATGTGGCGCAAGAACTGGCGCAAGCCATTGTGCGCGACGGCGAGGGCGCGACCAAATTTATGACGATTGCCGTAGCCGGCGGCAAGGATCGCGACGAATGCCGCAAAGTCGGCTACGCCATCGCCCATTCGCCCTTGGTCAAGACCGCGTTTTTCGCCTCCGACCCGAATCTAGGCCGCATCCTCGCGGCGATCGGCTACGCCGGCATCGACGATCTCGACGCCGACGGCGTGCGCGTGTGGCTCGCAAGTCCGGACGAGGAGGTGCTGGTGTCGGAAAACGGCGGTCGCGCCGCGAGCTATCGCGAAGAAGCCGGCGCGCGCATCATGAGCGCCGCCGAAATTACCGTGCGCGTCGACCTCGGTCGCGGCACTGCTTCGGCGACGGTATGGACTTGCGATTTTTCATACGACTACGTCAAGATCAATGCGGATTACCGCTCGTAGGCCGGGGAGGGGACGATGAGAGCGCATATATTGCAGCACGTGGGGTTCGAAGATATCGGCAGTATGCAAGGCTGGTTCGAACGGCATCGAGTCGAACTGGGCTATACGCGCTTTCATCAAGCGCCGCAGGCCGTGCCGTCGCTGGCCGATTTCGAGCTGCTGATCGCGCTCGGCGGGCCGATGAGCGTCAACGATGAGCATGAACTGCCGTGGCTGATCGCCGAAAAGCGCCTGATCCGCGACGCGATTCTCGCCGGTCGCCCAGTGCTCGGCATCTGCTTGGGCGCGCAACTGATCGCGAATGCGCTCGGCGCGCGCGTCTATCCGGGGCCGCGCAAGGAAATCGGCTGGTTTCCGATAAGCGCAACCCCTGCCGCCGCCGCGCCCGACTTATTCGCGATGCCGGCCAGTTTGGAGGTGTTTCATTGGCATGGCGAAACCTTCGACCTGCCCGCCGGCGCAGTGCGACTGGCGCGCAGCGCGGTCTGCGAGAACCAAGCGTTTCAAATCGGCGCGCGCGTACTGGGCCTGCAATTCCACCTCGAAACCACGCCCGAGAGCGTAGAAGCGATGATCGCGCATTGCGGCCATGAACTGGTCGAAGACGAATTTATTCAGAATGCGGCGGCATTACGCACGGGCGGCGGGGCCGGGGCTTACGAGCGGATTCATTGCTCGATGGATGCGGCTTTGGATTTTATTACGCGAAGGTAATTGCGGCAGGATTTGAAAAGTCGGCGCTGGCGGGACGGGTTGCGGAAGCGCTTTAGCGCGGTCGAGTTTGGCTGCGTTTGCGATAATTTTTTAGCACGGTTGGGCTGACGACAGGAAGCCCAACAGCAGCGGAGATACAAGCGATTGATATTTGGACCGTCGAGAATGCAGCCCGTAGCTTGGACTGGTTAAAGCCCAACGCATTCGACGCGCATTGACGGTTGCCTTCGGCGTAGGATTTCCGCCGCCATGAGCGCCACCGCAGTCTCGATAGCCTCAGCCGTGCCGTCTGCGTAGCGGAGTTCTTTAGATTTTATGTCAATTTAATCGCGATGTTCGGGTGCACTGCAAGGTAAGGGAGGGCGCGCCATGACCGTCATTACATTTGATACGCTTAAATTCGTTAAGGAATTGGAGTCTGCCGGGGTTCCGGCGGCGCAGGCCGAAGCGCAGGCGCGCGCCTTGGCGACGGCGCTGGATACCCATCTGGTCGAATTGGCGACCAAGGGCGATGTCCGCGAGGTGCGGGTCGAGGCGAACGCGACTAAAGCCGAATTGAAGTCGGAATTGGCCCTGCTACGCTCGGAGATGCAGGCGATGGAGTCGCGCTTGACGATCAAGTTCGGCGCATTGATTGCCGTCGCCGTCGGCGTGTCGATCGCGGTGCTGCGCGGTCGCTAGAAACTCAAGTGGATTCCCTGTATGGCGTAGCATGAAATCATATTGCGCCGTAGCTGTCAGCTTTCGCGTGTCGGCGTCCAGTCGATGGCGAGGTTCGGCAATAAGGTCGACGTGCTTGTTCCGCGGCATTCCTGTATCTCCGGTTTCCCATAGGCGCCTTCTGCCAGCACGTAGATGGTGACGACGTTATCGACAGGATGCACTAGCCAATACTCACGCACGCCGGCGCGCTCGTAGAGTGCTCGCTTAACGATCTGATCGTGCCCCGCCGTGCTGGGCGATAGCACCTCGATAATCCAATCCGGCGCCCCACGGCAGCCGCGATCGTCGAGCTTGGATTTGTCGCATATCACGCTGATATCGGGTTGCACGACCGTATCGACGATATCGTCCGCTTCGTCGGCGTGCGGTAGGCGAACGTCGAACGGTGCGATGTAGGCTTCGCACGGTGCGCCGCGCAGTTGCAGATTCAGTTGAGTGAAGATTTCGCCGACAAGCCGCTGATGTCGGCGCGTCGGCGCCGGACTCATGGCGTAGGCGAAGCCGTCTATCAGCTAGTAGCGAACGTTTTCCGGCCATTCGACGTAATCGGCGTAGGTGTAGTGCTCGTCGTTTTTCTTCGGTAATCCCATTTGTAGTCTCCTTCGCGATGCCGCAAGCTCGACATCGTCCATTCCCCGGCCTATCTGCTCATTCGCCGCCGGAATCGACCGTTCGAGCATCGCTTTTCATTGGAAAGCATAACAGCTTATTCTTCTTGCGGCGATTGGGTCGGCGCGTATTTGCAGCGCATGCCGACCGGCGGGTTCGTCGTTCCGAGCGGTATGCGATAATTCCCGCTTTACTCTTTCTATCCATCGAGAAGTCGCCATGACCCCTGTACAAAAGCCAATGGAAACCTTCATCTTCTGGAGCCGCTGGCTGCAAGCGCCGCTGTATCTCGGTTTGATCGTCGCGCAAGGCGTGTATGTCTATCAGTTCATGCACGAACTGATCCACTTGGTCAGCAAAGCCGGCTCCATGAGCGAGACCGAGGTGATGTTGATCGTGCTCGGCTTGATCGACGTGGTGATGATCGCCAATCTGCTGATCATGGTGATCGTCGGCGGCTATGAGACCTTCGTGTCGCGCCTCGATCTGCACGATCACCCGGATCAACCCGAATGGCTATCGCACGTCAATGCCGGCGTATTGAAAGTTAAGCTGGCGACGGCGCTGATCGGCATTTCGTCGATTCATCTGCTCAAGAGCTTCATCAACGCCGAGCATTTGCCGGATCGCGTCATCCTGTGGCAAGTCGCGATTCACTTGGCTTTCCTCGTCTCGGCGCTGGCGATCGCCTTCGCCGACCGCTTGATGACGCAAACCTTGATCATCGGCAAATCGTCCCATTGATTTTATTACGTAGATAAGTAGAGAACATCATGACCACTATACGCCAAGAAGATTTTATCCAGTCGATCGCCGACGCTTTTCAGTTCATCAGTTGCTACCATCCGCTCGACTATATCCAGGCCTTGGGCCGCGCCTACGAGCGCGAAGAATCGCCCGCGGCCAAGGATGCGATTGCGCAGATTTTGACCAATAGCCGTATGGCCGCCGAAGGGAAACGACCGATCTGTCAGGACACGGGCATCGCCTTGGTCTTCGTCAAAGTCGGTATGAACGTGCGTTGGGAAGCCGCGCTGTCGGTGCAAGAGATGGTGAACGCAGGCGTGCGGCGCGCCTATTTGCATGCGGACAATCCGCTACGCGCCTCGGTGCTCGCCGACCCGGCGGGACGTCGCACCAATACGCGCGACAACACGCCGGCGGTGGTGCATTACGAAATCGTCGCCGGCGATCATGTCGAGGTGATCTGTGCGGCCAAGGGCGGCGGCTCGGAAGCCAAGACCAAATTCGCGATGCTGAATCCTTCCGACGATCTGGTCGATTGGATACTCAAGGCGGTGCCGGCGATGGGCGCGGGCTGGTGTCCGCCGGGCATCCTCGGCGTCGGCATCGGCGGCACGCCCGAAAAGGCCATGCTGCTCGCCAAGGAATCGATTATGGCGCCGGTGGATATTCACGACTTGCAAGCCAAGGCGGCGCGCGGCGAAACGCTGCTGCGTAGCGAAGAATTACGCCTGGAGTTATACGAAAAGATCAATGCCCTGGGCATTGGTGCGCAAGGGCTCGGCGGTCTGACCACGGTGCTCGACGTCAAAGTGCTCGATTATCCGACCCATGCGGCGAATCTGCCCGTGGCCTTGATCCCGAACTGCGCCGCGACGCGCCATGTGCATTTCGAACTCGACGGTTCGGGTCCGGCGCAACTGACGCCGCCGCGCCTCGAAGACTGGCCCGATGTGACTTGGCAGCCGAATACGCAAACCGCCACGCGCGTCGATTTGAATACTTTGACGCGCGAGCAGGTCAAAGCCTGGCGACCCGGCCAGACCTTATTGCTCAGCGGCAAGATGCTGACCGGGCGCGACGCGGCGCATAAACGCATTCAGGATATGCTGGCCAACGGCGAACCCTTGCCGGTGGATTTCAGCGGACGCGTGATTTACTACGTCGGCCCGGTCGATCCGGTGCGCGACGAAGTAGTCGGCCCGGCCGGCCCGACCACGGCGACGCGCATGGATAAATTCACGCGCATGATGTTGGAAAAAACCGGCCTGATCGCGATGATCGGCAAGTCCGAGCGCGGCGGGGAGGCGATAGCAGCGATCAAGGATAACCAATCCGCCTATCTGATGGCGGTCGGCGGCGCGGCCTATCTGGTGGCGAAGGCGATCAAATCGGCCAAGGTGGTCGGTTTTGCCGACCTCGGCATGGAAGCGATCTACGAGTTCGACGTCTGCGATATGCCGGTGACCGTGGCGGTGGATGCGCTGGGAACCTCGGTGCATACCACCGGGCCTAAAGAATGGCAGACGCGTATCGCGATCAAAGCCAAGGCGGCGGCATGATGCAGAATCGCATGGCCGGAAAAGAAATCGTCCTATCGGCGGCAATTGCGCGGTCGAGCGTGAATTTCGGCACCAGCGGCGCGCGCGGTCTGGTCGCCGACATGTCGGATGAAATCTGCTACGCCTATACGGCGGCCTTCCTGCAAAGCGCCGCCGGCACGGCCTCGCAGGTGGTGCTCGGGCACGATCTGCGCCCGAGCAGCCCGCGCATCGCCCAGGCCTGCATCGCCGCGATCGTCCATTCGGGCCGCACGGCGATCTATGCCGGTGCGTTGCCGACGCCCGCCTTGGCGTACTACGCCAGGGAAATTGCCGCGCCGGCGATCGTCGTCACCGGCAGTCATATCCCGTTCGATCGCAACGGCATCAAGTTCTACCGCGCCGACGGCGAGATTTCCAAGGCCGACGAGCAGACGATGCTCGATGCCGTGGTATGCATGCCGCCTAAAATTTCGCCGGCGGCCTTGCCGCCGCCCGACGCGGCGGCGGGCGCGGCCTATATCCGGCGCTATCTGGATTTTTTCGGCGCCGACGCCTTGGCCGGTATGCGCGTGGCGGTGTATGAGCATTCCAGCGTCGCGCGCGACATCTTGCGCAGTATCCTTCAAGCCTTGGGCGCACAGGTGATTTCCTTGGGCCGCACCGATTTTTTCGTGCCGATCGATACCGAAGCGGTGCGCGCCGAAGACGTTGCCCAAGCGCGGCAGTGGGCCGTCGAGCAGACTTTCGACGCCCTGCTGTCGACCGACGGCGACGCCGACCGCCCCTTGATCGCCGACGAAAACGGAACCTGGCTGCGCGGCGATGTCGTAGGTATTCTCTGCGCCGAATTCCTCCATGCCGACGGCGTGGTCACGCCGGTCGGCAGCAACAGCGCGGTCGAAAAATGCGGCCTGTTTGCGCAAGTGGCGCGCACGCGCATCGGCTCGCCGTATGTGATTGCGGGCATGGACGAATTGCTGCGCGCCGGCCTGCGCGCCGTCGTCGTCGGCTACGAAGCCAACGGTGGATTTCTACTCGGCAGCGATGTCGTGCGCCATGGACGCGATTTGCACCCATTGCACCCATTGCGCGCGCTGCCGACGCGCGATGCGGTGTTGCCGATGCTGGCCTTGTTATCCCAAGCGCGTGCGCGCAATTGCGCGCTGTCCGCATTGGCTAGCCCTCTGCCCGCGCGCTACACCGCCAGCGATCGCCTGCAAAACTTTCCGGTAGCGCACAGCCAAGCGTTGCTCGCCTCGCTGACGGCGCAAGCCGCTAGCATCGCGCCCCTGCTGGCGCCGCACTCGGGCGCAGTCGCGCAGATCGACCGCACCGACGGCTTGCGCGTGAGCTTCGACTCGGGCGACATCGTGCATTTGCGCCCCTCGGGCAATGCGCCCGAATTGCGCTGCTACACCGAGGCCGATGCGCCGCAGCATGCCGAAGAGCTATGCGCCTCGTGCTTGCAACGCATACGGGAGCGCTGCGCTTAAAAGTCGGCGCTGGCGGGACGGATCGCGGCGCGCCAGGCGGCCAGCTTTTCGGCATAGGAGATCGTCGCGTGCGTCGGGCTGGTCGACGGCAAGCGCGCATAGCGTATGTTCGGCGTGTCGATCGACGGCAGCGCATGCCGGCGAAAACAGGCCTCCGCCGTCGCGCCGTTGAAGAACACCCGCGTAATTCCCGGATGCTGGCGGAAGAACGCGGGAAAATCGTTGGCGACGACCGTTGCGCGCTCTATCCCGGCGTCCAGGCTGCCGACGCGCGCGCAACTGTGCAATACATCCCACAACGCGATCTGCGCCGCTTGCAGCGCCGCAACTCGCGTTGCATAAGCTGACCCCGCATCGAAACCCAGCAGTTCGGCAAGGATGCGCCAAAACGCATTCTGCGGATGCGCATAGTATTGCCCGGCGGCCAGCGAAGCCTGCCCCGGCATACTGCCGAGTATCAACAGCGTAGCGTTGGCCTCGGCGGCGGCGATCGGCGCGAAGCCATGCACGCGAGTCATGCGAACCTGTTATTCGAATTTGATCGAATCGACGATGGTCTGCAACTCGGCGCGGGCGTCGGCGAACTCCGCCTTTTCCGCCGACGCCATGAAGTTGTAGAGCGTGTTGCTCTTGTCGTAGGCTTGCCAGATGATGCGCTGCGGCCCGGATTCGCCGTTGTCGATCAGTTCCCAGCCGCGCGCGCACAACTGCTTGGGATTCGACTCGCATTTATCGTCGCGCCGCTTGGCGGCGAGATTCTTGCCGAGCTTGACGTCTTGCTTGGCGCTGTTCAAGGACGCGCTGACGGACGTTTCCGCCGGGAAACTCGCCGCCATCGCCGTAGAGTGAAACTGAAAATGCCGCGTCGTGCCGACCTTACGGAAAATCATCGAATCCGCATTGAGTTCGCCGCTGACTTTGGCCCACCCCGCCGGAATCGTGAAATGAAATTTGCGCTCGGTGTGCTTATACGTCGCCGCCGCCGAACTGCCGCTTTCGGCAGCGGCTGGCGCCGACGGCGTTGCCGACGAACCGGACAATAAATTGCCTAAACCGCCCAAATTACCGAGCTGCGCCGACGCCGTGGTGCTGGCGCCGAGTTGCGCGAGCGCGAACAAGGGCACGGCAAGCGCCGAGAGTGCGAAACGTTTCATCATGGAAGCTCCTGAAAAAAATTGTCGAAAAATGCGTGCGAGATGCGCAGGCGTTTATACTCGACCCGATGCCCCCTGTCCACCGCTCAAGCCGTTCCAACGTCTTCCACCTCAACCCACCGGGAACAAGCTCATGACCGAAAAACTCCCCGCCGAAAATCAGTCTCGCCCCACCAACCCGTTTTTGGCGAACAGCTCCGCCGCAACTCCCCCGCCTGCCGACGCGCGTACCCCGCGCCGACTCGCCGCCGGTCGCGGCGGCGCGTGGCTGAGTGCGGGCTGGGCGATGGTGCGCGCATCGATGGGGAATTGGGTCGGTCTGACCGTGATCTTTTCTCTGCTGATGCTGATGGGCAGCGCCGTCCCCATCCTCGGCCAGATAGCGATCAACATCCTGGCGCCGGTATTCATCGGCGGCGTCATGATCGCCTGCCGCAGTCAGGAAAAGGGCGACGGCGTGAAAATCGAGCATCTATTCGCCGGTTTCAAGGAAAATTTCGGCTCGCTCGCGATGAGCGGGTTTTTATATCTTGTAGGCGCCGTCGTTATCGTCGTCTTCATCGCCGTCGGTATCGCCATCTTCGTCGGCATCGATGCGATCGAAACTATCGACGAGATCGACAAGCCATCGACGACAATGGCGCTGGGCATGATGTTGAGCATGATGCTGGGACTTTTGCTGCTGATCCCGCTCTTCATGGCCATTTGGTTCGCCCCGGCCTTGGTCGTGTTCCAGCAGTTGAGCGCCATCGATGCGCTGAAACTGAGTCTGCACGGCTGCTTGCGCAATATGGCGCCCTTCCTGATCTACGGCGTCCTCACCCTGATCCTCGCCATCGTCGCCAGCATTCCGCTCGGCCTCGGATGGTTGCTATTGCTGCCGACCCTCTTTTGCTCGACCTATGTCGCCTATCGCGAGATCTTTGTCGAAGCCGAAGGCGCTTAAGGTCGAGCCGATGCGCCCTCGCTCCCTCGCTACCAGGCGCACATGCCCGGCAGTTTGCGATGGCGGGCCGCGAGGGTTTCCAGCATGGAGTTAATTTCGATGATGGCGCCGGTCAGACTTTTTCCTTCGAGGCGGAACTGTTCGAATTCATCGGCATTGTTGGGGTTCTGCAGTTGCAGAATGAAATTCACCCGCTCGGCAGCCAACTGCTTGGCCGTCAACAGCGCCATCTCGACGTCGGCGACGGCGGCAAGGGCGCTTAGGCCTTCGCGCCGCTTCAACGCGCGGCGGCCTTCCCTGGCGCGCGTTGAAGCATATTTCAACTCGTCTTTCATCGCCTCCGACCACTTCACGCCGTCGTTTGGCCCGTTCTTGATACCTTTAGCGAAAGCGCCGGTATCGAGCAGCAACTGAGCGGTCGCCGTATCGAGTCCGGCGGCTTTGAGGTCGCGGTAGCACATCGTATCCAGCGCGTCATGCACCATATAGACCAGCAGCGATACCAACAGCACGACCGCCGCCGTCAGCGCCGGCATGAGCCAACGCGACGCCAATAGACGTTGCAGCGCTCCGGTCGATGCGGTTGCGCTGGCTTGATCGGCGGGGTCGGGTGTGTCCATGAAATCGATGCTGAGTTAGTCGCTGATAACTTCATTTTTTATCGAATCTGTGCAGAATATATCATGCGGCGAGCGCTTGTCCATCGGGCAATCGCCGCAGCGACATTGGGGCGTCGAGCGCGACCGACGATCCGTCCCGTCAGCGCCGAGTTTTCGGGGGAGCGCTTGCGGGGCAGCGCAGCGTCAAGCGCCGATCCGGCTGATCAGTGGAAATTTTTCCGGATGGCGGATGAATTCGACGCTCAAGTCCACGTCCAACTCCGGCCAGTAGAGATGATCGGCCGACGGCAGTTCGACCTGCAAAATCTGGCCGACCGCAGCCTCCTTGAACCACGGAAACTCGGCGAACGGCAGAAACAATTCTTCGTCGTTCAGCAGCAACCAAAAACCATGTCGGGATATGTTGCCGACTTCAAGCGGGGGAATGTGCGCTCCAGACGCTGCGGATTTTATGCTCCTTGACGAGATAAAGGGCGGCGTCGATGCAGCGTTTCAGAGCATATCAATGAACTTGCAGATTGGCAGTTTGCATATACGGCCAGAGCAAGCGTCACTCTCTCCTTGGTGGCT
>DATETD010000453.1:0-9986 GCA_035283885.1 Rhodocyclaceae bacterium | reverse complement strand
AAACTCTTATCGAGCATTTCCCGTACCGCGTCCAAATCTCTCTCGGAAAACCCCAGCTGGTCGACCGGCTTCAGACTGGCCTTGCTGGCCAGCACGCGGATTACAATACTCTCGCCCGTCACCGTCGGCAGAATCGATACGCGCAAATCGTAAGTGCTCTCGCCGACGCGAAAACGAATCTGTCCATCCTGCGGGCGGCGATGTTCGGCAATATCCATATTGCCCATAATCTTGATGCGACCGACAATCGCCGGATGCAGATTCATCGGAAAGCCGTTCGCCAACACCAGAGAACCGTCGATGCGATACACCAGGTCGATCTGTTTCTCGCCGGGACGCAAATGAATATCCGAAACCCGCCGTCGTATCGCCTCGGCCAGCAAATCGTTAACCAGCCGGACTAAAGGCTCGTCGGACGCTTGCAAACTCGCATCCAAGCTCGGCGATTCCACGACCGAGGCCTCGCTGTGGCCCGCCGCCAGTTGCCGCAAAGAATCGCTGAAACCTGCGCCCGGGAAAATCTTTTCCAGCGCCCAAGCGACATCGGCGCGGGTCGCCAATACCGCGACTACCGGGCGGTCGCATACAAATCGCAATCGATCCAGCACCGAAGCATCCAATGGATCGATCGTCGCCGCGATAATGCTGCCTTTGAACACCATCAACGGCACCGCGCCCATCTTGCGCGCCACCTCGGCGCCGATCAGGCTTTCGGCTTCGCTGGCAAAATCGTAGTTGCGCAAACGAACGAAGGGTACGCGCAATTGACGGCTCAACGAGACGTAAAGCTCGTCTTCGGAGATGGCCCCGAGCTCGACCAATATCTCGCCTATTCTCTTGTTCTTATGCCGACTATGCGCATCCAGCGCCTTTTGCACCTGGTCCGTGGTGACTACCCGCTCGTGCAGCATCAGCTCGGCCAATCGATAGCGCGGCGCGATTTTATGCAAGGTAGCCGATAGCTCCAATAAGGCGAGATAGCGTTCGAGCTCCAGGCGATTCGTAATCACCGGTCGCGCCCATTCGAACATGGCGACCTCGGATTTACCGACTTCCTTGCTGGTCGCCACCCGTTCCAAGACGATGGCGGGCACGAACAGACGCAAATAGCGATCCTCGTCCGGAAACTGATACATATGCAGGCCATCGGTATCCTGCTTGATATGGCTCGCCCCCAAAGAAAGCTGGCCGCCGTCGCTAAACACGATCACCGTGCGATCGGACGGTTTCAAGGCATCGCGACTCACCGTGTTCAGCAGGGTGCGACGCCCTTCGCTCGACAGCGTCGACGCCATGGCGATATAACGCACTTGAGTAAACAACACCCGATCGACCTCGGAACGATTCTCGCGCCGGATCAGAAAAAAACGGTTTTCGATATCGATACCGACCAGCACGCAAGCCAATCGTGTTTCATTCGCGAAAAACAACTCCGCGCCTATGCTGCGGATATCTTGCAGATAAGCGCCTAGAAGATCGACCATGCGTTAGCCGCCGAACAGTTTGCGAAAACCCATCGTGATTCGACCCAACAAGGCTTTGCCCTGCTCGGGTGGCGCCGCGGCGGCGGTTGTAGGCCGGGCCGTAACGACGGGGGTCGCCGACGCGAGCGGCTGCGTCGAAGCAGCGATGCTTTCCACATCCTTGAGCAAGGATTCCATCGCGCCTTCCGTCGTCGCCTCGACCTTGAAACGCTTATGCAATTCAGGATTCTTGAGTAATTGGTCGTGCCGCTTCATCGCGGTGTCGATAATCACCTTGATGAAGCCGGCCTTGAACGGTTTCGGAATGAAGCGATACACCTGCCCCTGATTGATCAGCGCAATTACATATTCCGCGTCCTGGACATTACTGAACACCACACTGACGATTTCGGGATGCTCGTGCTTCATCAAGCGTATCAAGCGGGTCGCATCCATGCGCGCCACCTTGATTTCCGAGACGATCACGCCGATGGGACGTTCATCCAAAATACGGATCGCATCCGCCAACGTAAAGGCGTGCTTGACCAGATCGGGACGACCATACGCTTGCGATACGGCCTGATGCACCAGCGGATCGTCGTCCATCACCAACACTTCCCGCTCGACGCCTTGCAGCGCAATCGCCGCCGGCGCCGCTGCCCGAATCGACGATCCCATCATCGACGATCCCATATCGACCGCGGGCGCCGCCGCAGTCGACGCCGCTTCCGCAGCGATAGGCCGATCCGGTGCGGCCATGGCGACTTCGTCGATATCGACCACCGGATCGCTCTGAGCGATCGCCACCGCTTCATCGATCAAAATCGGCAATCCTTTGATATCCCAAGGCTTGGTGATGAATCGATAAACCTCGCTTTCATTCACCGAGCGCACCATCGCCTCCATCTCGGCATAACCGGTCAGTAGGATGCGCACCGAACGCGGCGTGGTTTTCCGCACCTCGCGCAAAAACTCCACTCCACTGATTCCCGGCATGCGCTGATCGCTGATGACCACGTCGAAATCGTTGCGCTGAATCAGACGCATCCCTTCGCCGGCGCTCGCCGCCGTCTGCACCTCGAAGTCTTTCTTCAGCAACCACTGTAGCGCTCGCAACACATGCGGCTCGTCATCGACGCAGAGCACCCGCCCTTTTCTCCCTGTGGCACTCACGCTGACTCCTGTCGTTCCAATACATATTGCATGAATAGATTCCTCGGCGCAACCGTCTCGCCAGCGCCGACTTTCACGCCGAACACCGGCAAAGGATGAGCGATCGATGTCAATGCGCCGCCAATATCGAACTCATCTGTAGCGGCAAGGTCATCGTAAATGTCGTCCCGCTACCCACTTTCGACACGACCTTTATCTCGCCTCCGTGATTGTGCACGATATCCCTAGCGATAGACAAGCCCAAACCCGTGCCCTCGCCTTCGTCCTTAGTGGTGAAATACGCATCGAAAATATGCGGTAGCACATCGTCGGCAATCCCCTTGCCGGTATCGATAAACTCGATGCGGAAACCCGTCGCTTCGAGCGAGGAACAAACGGTGATGCTGCCGCTGCCTTCGATCGCCTGCGCGGCGTTGTTGATCAGATTCAGGAAGACCTGATTCAATTGCGACGGCACACAGTGACACATGGTGTTCTGCATATCGCCATACTGCTCGCGCAACTCGATGCGATTCGGTATCACGCTACGGGCGATATACACCACGCTATGCAAGTTCTTGTTCAAATCCACCTCGCCCACCTTGGCGCGATCCAGGCGGGTGAAGGTGCGCATATGCGAGACCATTTCCGACATCTGTTCGACGCCGTGCAGCACATCGTTCAGCATCTCGCTCACCGCCATGACATCGTCCGACGATATATCAATCGCCTCGAGTTCGGCGCGATTCGGCAATCTGAACGACAGCTTGGACGCCGTCGCCTGACGCGCCGCCTCGGCCAGTTGCCCGGCAATCCGCACCGGCGGCTCCATCGCCTGAATTTGCATCATCGCCAACTCCACATTGCTCTTGGTAAACGCCAGCGGCGTATTCAGTTGATGCGCCACCCCGGCCACCATCTGGCCTAAGGAAGCCATCTTTTCCGACTGGGTCAATTGCTGCTGTGCGCGATCTTTTTCCTGCCGCTGACTCGCAATCAAACGATGCGCTCTACGCACGATAAAGAACAAGCCGCCGAACAGCAACGCCAACACGGCGACAATCACCACCACTCCACGCAGGGAGTCTTCCTGCACCTTCTCCAGGTTGGCTTCCGCCACCGACTCCAGCCGAGCATGATCTTCCGCCGTGGCTCGACCGATGCGCGCCGACGTATCCTTGATCTGATTCAAAAAAGGCGTCACGTCGGAATACACTTCGAATACGCCGACGATCTTTTGCGATCCCGGTTGCAACACCGGCAGATAACTGGAAATCAGATCGCGATTCTCCACCGTGCCTTCGAACGCACTGAAGGTCTTGCGGTGAGTCAACTCCGAAGTCGGTTTGCCGGACACCGCCCCTTTCCAGCCTGCGTTATTGACCTTATCTTCACCGATCTGTTTATGCTCGGAAGAATAGACGGTAATGCCGCGCAGATCGAACACCTTGATCTTGAACACGGTGCTCTTTTTCATCATGTCGTAAACCCTGGCGTCCAGCACGCGGAATCCCGGCAAGGCCATGATTTTTTTGCCGACATCGGAGTAGCACGCCTTTTTCTCGGCAGACGCCTGCATCTTGCCCTTATCGTCGGCGACATCGGCGATGGCGCGACAAGGCTCCACGTCGATATTTTTCGCGAGTTCGATGAACGGCGCAAAATCGCGCTCCCATAACGCATTGGCGAACAAGCGGGTCAGGTTGACATTGCCGGCCTCGTGAATCGTCAGCAGACCGGCGCGCGCCTCGGCTTCCTGGGTTTTGGCAAAATGCCCCTGAATGGATTTGACGAAATCGCTCTGCTCGTTTTGCACTTGGGCAAAGAAGTTGCGCTGATCCAGTTCCTGCAAATTGATCACCACGAACACCACCAAAAACAAACCCATGCTGGCCAACGTGAAGTAGCGCAACAAATGGAATTCCGGCGCACGCAAAGAGCGTAAGCCCCTGATCGCCGCATCCCCGGCGGTGGATTTACCGATCACGGCCTGCGCGCCGGCCTGACCGGCGTTGCGCGACTTAGCGCCCAAAAGTTTTTTTATCCCCATAACATCACCCCTCACCATTATTTTCCGCCATCGTCGCCGGCCCCATCCTCAGCCCAACGACGCAGCAAAGACATTCGAAAAGGAAGGCCCAACGCAATTATCATGCCATGAATCCAATTTCAATTCGAATATTTCGCGCTAAGGTCCTGATTGCATGAACAAATAAATCTCCAGCGCGCACCGAGGCGCGCGCTCGTCCTATCCGAATTCTTTGCCATCGCAGAGAAAAATCCGAAAAATGGGAAAACCATGAGCAAACTACACGGGAGTCGCCCGCGTCGACACGCGAATCGCCGTATCGATCTGTTCGAAGGTGTGCTCCAAATCCGCCTCCACCTGAGTTACGCCCAACTGCCTGGCGATCTGCGAAGCGGAAAAAATGCCGCGGATAATCAGCTTATCGTCCGGCGGCTCGCGGTCGATTACAATCGCATGCTGACGACTGGAGTGCCGCAAGGTTTCGATGATATCGCCGACGCGCGCATGCACGACATCTACGAGCTCCAGCACCTGGATCGAACTTACCGGCGTCATGATATCGCGCACCGCGACTTCGTTTTGCTCGATATTCAACTGCTCGGCGATTTGCGTGCAACGATCCCCCATCACGTCGCGCGCCGTCAATAAGCCCAAAACATAATGATCGCTATCCACCACCAGCAACAGCCGCACTCCGCGCGCAATCATCATTTGGCTCGCATGCGCCAGATCGGCGTCCAAACCGATCGCAGCCGCGGGCACAAAATTCAGATCGGTCATCACCTCCAACCCAGAAGCATACGCATCCACCCGGTTGGTTTTCAGGTAATACGGCTTTTGGTACCGCGCCGGATCGTTCAAACGGTGAATCGTCAGCGGACGGAACGGCGCTTCATTCGCAGAATTCATAACCGGCTTTCCTTATAATAAATTTTATAAACATATCCAAACATCACTCAGACGCCAACATCGCGACTGTCGCCGCCGTCGAACGGTTTCGACCCGCCTCCTTGGACCGATATAGCGCGGCATCCGCCGCCATAACCAGAGCTTCCGGCGTATCCACGGCGATTTCCGGAAAGCTGGCGACGCCTAAGCTGACGGTCACCTTCAAGCCATCCACTTCCATCGCCTCCACATCCTTGCGCAAACGCTCGGCTACGGCCAACGTGCCCTCGACGTCGGTCGCCGGCAGTATCACCGTAAACTCTTCCCCGCCATAACGGCAGGGAATATCGTATTTGCGCACCGCCAACTTCATCACCTGCCCCGTCGCCTTCAACACCCGATCTCCCTGATCGTGACCGTAGGTATCGTTGAATTTCTTGAAGTGATCGACATCCAGCATAATGACGGAAATCGGCTGACCCGTTTGACGCGCTCGCTCCATTTCCTGTTTCAAGCAGGCGTCGAGATGACGGCGATTATAGACGTCGGTCAGCGCATCGGTGGTCGACAAACGCTTCAATTCATTCAACAATCGCTGCTCCTGCGTCACATCGCGCATCAGCGCCGACGAACCGATCGGCAAATCCTCGTCATCGCGAATCGTCGTAACCGAAGTGAATAGCCAGTGCCCGTTATATTCGAACAGCACCGGCTCGCGCTCTTCGTCCCTGAGTTGCAGCATGGCGAGAAAACGCTCCGGCTGCTCCAGCAGATGCAAAAAACCCTCCTGACCGATCTTTTCGGCGCTTTTGCCGAGCAGCTCGATCGCAATCGCATTGACGAACACCACCTTGCCGTTCGCATCCGTCAGCACCACGGCTTCGCGCGCGCCTTGAATGACGGTATTCAAGGTCTGCTGTTCGTTCAACATGTCGAGATACGAGGCGCGCAGCTTGCTCGTCATCGCATTGAAGCTGTTCGCCATCTCTCCCAACTCATCGGTGCGCCGAATATCGAGCTTGGATTCGAATTCCCCACTGGAAATCTTCGTCATTGCCTGAGTGACCTTCTCGATCGGTTTGGCGATGAATTTACTCAACATCCGCTCGGTAATCAGTAGGGTTACGATCAAAGCCAAGGCCAGCACGCCTAAGGACCGCAGGCGCACCTTAAGCATTTCGCGTTCGATTTCATCCAACGACGCCGTGATTCTCAGCACGCCGCGCACCACGTCGTCGCCGCCATGGCAACGATGACATTCGACGGTATTGGGAATCGGATCGTAGAAGTACAGCACCGGCAAACCGTTCAACATAGTTCGCTCGCTAATGATAGCCTCCATGCCAAGCAACGCCTTGGCGACCTCGGGCTGCTCCGGCGAAAAAACCTTCTCCGGCTCAGCGGGATTGCTACGCAATTGGAAAGCGAAGTCGCCGGTGCGGATATTCACCTCGCTGATTGTCTTATTATCGACGAAAGCTTCGTAACCATCGACTCGCACCATGCGGAAATCGAGCAGCCCCGGCACTTTCCGCAACCGGCGCGAGTACTCTGGCAGAATATTCGCATGATTTTCGCTCATCAAGGTCTGCACATTCATCACCACCGAATCCGTCACGCGGTGCAAGGTGCGTTGATATTCGACCAGAATCAGACGTTCGACGGCGTCGGTATAAAAATAGGCGATCGACGAAAACCCCAGCGTCAGCGCCAATGCCAGCGAGGTCAAGAGTTTATAGCGTATCCGGCTCGCGATCATGCGCTTGTCTCCGCCACGACCACCCGATTGCGACCGCTTTCCTTGGCGCGATACAAGGCCGCATCCGCCGCTTCGAGTAAAGCCTCGGCCTGCCTCGGCGGCGGCTTCAACCCCGGATACGTCGCCACGCCGAGACTGATATGCACGAACAATCCATCCACCTCGGTCCGGGCCACCGCGATGCGCAAGGCCTCGGCCATATTCCGCGCTTCGCTACTATCCATATTCGGTAAAATCGCCACAAACTCCTCGCCGCCGTAACGACACGGGAAGTCGAAGGAGCGCACCGTCGCGCGCATGCAGCGCGCCACCATCTGCAACACCCGGTCGCCCTGATCGTGTCCATGGGCGTCGTTGAACTTTTTGAAATGATCGACATCGAATATGATCAGCGATAAGGTGGCGCCAGTGCGCATCGCACGCTGAAATTCCGTGCTCAATGTCGCATCGAGGAAACGGCGGTTATAAAGTCCCGTCAATCCATCGGTCGTCGCCAGACGACGCATCTCTTCTTCGAGCCGCTTCTCTTCGGTCACGTTGCGTATCAAGGCGACCATCCCGACAAACCGTCCCTCCATCGCATAAATCGAGGTCACATATACTTGCAATACGAGATCGTTATAGCGAATCTCGACGCCCGATTTGCCGTCGATCGCACGATGCAAGAGGTCCGGATCGTCCACCAACTGCATGAAATCTTCGGTAACGATCTCTTCCGTCGATTTACCCAACAGCGCCACCGCCGCCGGATTCACCAACACCACCTGAAGATCGGCGTCGGTCACCACCATGCCCTCGGTCGCACTTTCGATGACCGTCGTCAGCTTGTCCTGCTCGCGCTGCAAGCCGCGATAGGTGTTCTTCAACTCCTTGGTCATGCGATTGAAGCTCTTGGCCATGCGACCCAACTCGTCTTGACCCTCGATTTCGACCAGGTGATTCAAGTCGCCGCCCGAAACGCGCATCATCGCCCGCGTCACCGCCTCGATCGGCTTGACCACCAGCCGCCCCATCATATATCCCGTCAACAGCATGGTGCCGAGCAGCGCCAAAGCGACGATGATTATCGACTCATAACGCACTCGCATAATATCGCGTTCCACCGACGCCAGCGACGTCGTCAGGCGAATCGCGCCGCGCACCGCTTGCGCCTTGCCGTGACACTTGAAACACACATCCGACGCCACGATAGGGGCGATAAAGGTCAACGTCCGATTGCCATTCGCATCGCGCCCATAGACCGCCACCGGTTCCTTGGTCGCGACAGCGCGCCGCAAGTCGGTATCGTCCGCCGTCATGATGCGGTTGGATTCTTCCTTTTCGCGCGTCAAAAACACCTCCTCGCCGCGCCGTCGATTGACGTCGTCGATGGTTTTGTTGTCGCGAAAAGCCTCCATGCCATTCGTCCGCATAATCCGGAATTCGCTGATGTCCGGCACATGGCGCAAACGCTCGGCGAACACCTGGGCGATATCCGCCGAACCGGCCAACATGACGCTTTGCAAGCCCTGAATCAGGCTGTCCGTCAAACGCCGCATGGTCTGCTCGTTTTGCGACAACATCGCGTTTTCCTGATAGCGCGTGTAATACGCCGCCGTAGCGATCAAGCCCAGACTGACGACGATGCTGATCACCAACAGGATGCGATAACGAATGCGCTTTAGCATATCGGCTCCGCATGCCCGCCTAGGGACCGGGTATCCGTCTCGTCAGCGCCGACTTTTCGAAGCAAGCGACCATCACTTGACGATCTGGTCGATCGTCACCGCGACGTCGCGTCGTCCCAATTCGACCTCGGCGGAAAAACCTTCGAGATCGCCCATCGCGGAGATCGCGTCGCCCGACTTCGATACGCGCGCGCCGATCTTCACCTTAGTGTGCGCCGACAAACGCGCGCTCGGCGCCATCGCCATCGCGTCGGTCAAGGTAAAGGCGATCGGCAAATCCGCGACCTTTTTACGCACCATGGCTAAAGGCATACGCGAGCCATCCAGCGCGCGCGCGAAAATAAACACCGTATCGCTCGCCGCCACTCGATCTTTCAATGCCGGCGCCAAGCTCACCGTACCGCCGACTTCGGCATTCTTTCCGGCGCTCTCCTTGGAGCTTTCCTTGTCGTTATTTTGCCCAGCCACCGCCAACGGCGGCATGGTCGAGGGCGCACTGCCGGACAGCTTCGCTTCCGCATCGCGAATACTGTTGCCGATCGACTGGGCGATCGGCGAATCCGGCGGCACGGCGGCAAGAATTTTGCGCCATTCGCCGATCGCTTTGGCAAAATCCTGCCGTTCGAACGCCACCGAGCCGGAGAGGGCTAAGGCCTTGACATGATGCGGATCGACTTCCAGCGCACGCGCAATGATTTTCTCGGGTTCGCCCTTCAAGGTGCGCCCCTGCGCCATCGCCAAAATATCGGCATAATCGGCCAACAGATTCGCGTCCGGCGGCAACAAACCGATCGCCCGACCATACGCCGCCGCCGCCTCGGGATAACGGCCCAACACGCTATACGAGCGTCCGAGCATCAACCAGCCCTCGCCGTCTTGCGGATTGCTCTGCAAGCGCTCGGCCAAGCGTTGCACCATCTCCTTGATCTGCTCGGGCGACACCGAATGATTTCCCGCCGCCGATTTTTCGGGCGCCATCGGCGGCGAACCGAGCACCATATACAGCGTCGCGGTCAATACGATCAGCA
>DATETD010000452.1:0-2250 GCA_035283885.1 Rhodocyclaceae bacterium | reverse complement strand
TTCCCGAGCGTTCTTACGAACGGGCGCAAATCGCGCGCGCTCGCCTCGGCCAAGCCGGCAGCATCGCCTTGGGCGCGCCGTTCATGGGCGTATGGACCGTGTCGCAAGGCTTTTCCGGACAGCATACGCATCGCGGCCCGTGGCGGCATGCGCTCGATTTCATCGTCGTCAAGGACGGCAAGAGTTTCGCCCACCAAGGTCGACGCCTGGAGGATTTCTACTGCTACAACCTGCCGGTGCATTCGCCGGTCTATGGGCAGGTTTGGCGCGTGGTCGGCGATATTCCCGACAATGCGCCGGGGGCGATCAACCTCGCCGCGAACTGGGGAAATTATGTCGTCATTCGCCTGCACGACGGCAAGTTCGTCTTGATCGCGCATCTGAAACCCGGATCGATTACGGTGCTTCCGGGCGCATGGCTTAAACCCGGCGACATGATCGGCCATTGCGGCAATTCCGGACGCTCGCCGCAGCCGCATCTTCATCTGCATCTGCAAAGCAGCGACGAACCCGGCGCGCCGACCGTGCCGTTTCATTTGACCAATGTCTTGATCGCCGAGTCCGGCCAAGCGCCGCGTTACGAATTGTCGACGGTTCCTCACGAGTCGATGACGGTGGTCGCAGCACTCGAAGGCGATGCGCGCCCGTTCTACCTGCTCGCGGGCCGAGGACTGCGCTATACCGTTGCGCATAACGAGAAAATCAGCGCCGACTGGACCTTGCGCTGCGAGATCGACGCCCAAGGACGCTTGACGCTGATTTCGAGCGCCGGCGGGCGTTGCGTCGCCGAATCGACCTGGGCGGTGTTTTCCTGTTTCGAACGCTCGGGCAAGGCCGACCCCTATCTCGATCTTTGGCTATTGGCCTGCGGCTATACGCCGGCATCGTTTCAGGTCGACCAGTGGCAAGACCGGCGCACCCCCGCGCGCTTGCTGCCGCAAATGCGCGCCAAATGGCTGGCGACGCTGCTGTGGCCGTGGGCGAGCTTTGCCGCGAGTTCGCATCGTCGCCGCTGGGACGAGGTAGCGCAAGCCTGGCGGCAAGAGGCGCTCCATCGGCAATACCTCAGCGGCCTTGCGCTGACGACCGAAGCGCTGATCGCGCCGCAACTCGGTTGCACCTACCTCGCCGCCGAGGTCGCTGGCGCGCGCTACCGCATGCAAGCGACCAGCATCTTCCAACGCGCCGATATCGGCGTGCCCGCCTGGGAATCGCCGCTCGCCTTGGCGACGGCGCTAAAAAAACCGTAATTGCATTTTTCCGTCCAACCCACTTCTGTTAGGAGCATCGCCATGAAACTGCACTCGTCACTCGCCAACGTAGTCAACGTAGTCGCCGCCGTATCCGCCGCTATGACATTATCTATCGCCGTCGCGCAGCCGCTGGAATCGCCGTGGCAACAATCGTATCGGCTCGAAGGCGCCGGCAAGTATCAGGAGGCGATCGCCGCCATCGATTCGACCCCGGCCAACGGCCCCGACGCCGAATTCAAGCTGTTGCGGCGCGCCTGGCTGTATTACCTGCCCGGCAATTTCAACGAATCGATACGCGAGTACAAACTGGCGATAGAACGCAACGGCAAATCGCTCGATGCGCGGCTAGGCGTGCTGCTGCCCTTGCTCGCGCTAAAACGCTGGCGCGAAGCCGAACAAGGCGCGCGCGCCGCCCTGGAACTGTCGCCGAACAATTACACCGCGCTACTGCGGCTGGCGATCGCCCAGGAAGCGCAACGCGATTGGGGGCCGATGGCGAAAACCGCCGCAACCTTGGTCGAAACCTATCCCAGCGACGCCAGCGCCTATGTGTATCTGGCGCGCGCCCAGGCGTGGCTAGGCAAACGCGACGAGGCGATCGCCGCCTACAGCGCCGTGCTGACGCGCTTTCCGGGCCACCTCGAAGCCAAGGCTTATCTGGAAAAACAATAATCCTCGCACGCTTAACGGAGAAATCGCCATGGACAGCTTCGACTTAAAGCATAAACGCGATCTGCTATGGCGGGATCTCGCCGCCGCCGCCCATCGAGCGCCTTTGGATATCGAGGGTTTCGGCCTCGCGCTGCAACAGTTGTTCGCGATCGACCGATTCTGGACGTTTCCGGGGCGCGGCGTGCTATTGCGCTTGTCGTACTACCTGCAACAGCGGCAATGCGCCTTGATGGTGCAACTGGTCGACAACTGCATCGACCACCTACGTTCCAACCGTTATCGGCGGCAAAATTTCGAGCCGTTCCAGACCCATCTGGAGCGGCTC
>DATETD010000451.1:0-15398 GCA_035283885.1 Rhodocyclaceae bacterium | reverse complement strand
TATCGTCAAGCGGCGCAACTTGCAGTGGCCGACGATGAAAAAGGCAGGCTGGAAATGAGCCAGCGTAAAGGACGCATGGAAGAAAAAGCCGCAGAACTTGCCTATTCCGAACAGCTATTGGATCGTGTGCAGGTCAAGTCTCCGCGCGAAGGTGTGGCGGTGTTTGCCGATGCGAGCGATTGGATCGGTAAGGCCGTCACCATTGGCGAACGTGTGATGCAGATCGCCGATCCTACCAAGGTTGAGCTAACAATTCGATTGCCTGTGGCGGATGCGATCGATCTCGAACCCGACGCATCGACGACGCTGTATCTGACTACGGCGCCGCAGCTATCATACGATGCCAAGCTCACCTATCTAGCTTATAAGTCGGAGGCGACTCACGAAGGCGTGGTCGCTTACAAACTGAAAGCCGATTTCGTTGCTGAAGAAACCTTACCTCGCCTAGGACTCACAGGGACAGCGAAAATCTATGGCGAGTGGGCGCCGTTCGCTTATTACCTGTTGCGTCGTCCGTTGGCTGCAGCGCGTCAATGGCTTGGTTGGTAAGCCCATGGAAGCTTTATCCGAAAGGCGCTTGCCGCCATTGCGTCAGGATTTAGCCCTATACCCCGCACCGGTGGCGCTAGACGGTTCACCCTGTTGGCATTTGCATGACCCGCCGGCAAATGTCTTTTATCAGTTGGGTTGGGTCGCTTTCGAAGTGCTATCGCGTTGGCAGCTCGGCGAAGAGCACGCTATCGTCGCCAGCCTCATGGCCGAAACTACGCTTGAGATCGATGTCGATACCGTTAAGGCTGTCGCCGCTTTTCTTGACAGACACCATTTATTCGAGTCGCGTAGCGCACGCGATAGTGCACGATTGTGGGCGCATGTGCAGGGACGACGGCAACACTGGACGAAATGGCTGTTGCACAATTATTTGTTTTTTAGGATTCCGCTGGTTCGCCCTGATGCTTGGCTACAACGCTGGGCGCACATCGTGCGTCCAGCACTCGATCGTCGATTTTGGTGGACGATGCTCTTGTTGGCGATCACGGCATTGGGGTTGGTGGCGCGTCAGTGGGAAACTTTCTTGCACGGATTTTCAGCCTATCAAGGTTGGCAGAGAGCATTGGCCTTCGGCGTGGCGCTTTCGCTGGCTAAGGTGGCGCATGAGTTGGGCCATGCGCTGGTAGCGCGCTACCACGGCTGCAAAGTACCGACCATGGGAGTCGCTTTTTTGGTGATGTGGCCGGTGCTGTACACCGACACCAATGAAGCATGGAAGCTCCCATCGAATCACGCACGCTTTCAGATCGGGATCGCCGGGATGGCGGCAGAGACGGTGGTGGCGATCCTAGCGACCTGGGTATGGTGGTTGCTGCCTGAAGGAGCAATGCGAGCCGCGACGTTTTTTCTGGCGACCACTTCCTGGCTAATGACTTTGACCTTAAATATCAGCCCTTTTATGCGATTCGATGGCTATTTTTTACTGGCGGACACCCTCGGATTACCTAATTTACATTCAAGGGCTTTTACCTGCGGTCGTTGGTGGCTACGTGAGCGACTATATTCTTTTGGCGATCCACCTCCTGAGATGCTTTCGCCGCAACGGCAGCGCTTCATGATCGGGTTTGCCGTAGGAACGTGGGTTTATCGCTTCGTTTTATTCTTATCGATTGCATTGTTGGTTTATCATTTCTTTTTCAAACTACTAGGCGTCATTTTATTTTTAGTGGAAATTGGCTGGTTTATCGTTAGGCCACTCTGGCAGGAGCTGAACGTTTGGTGGAGCAGGCGGCACGGCGTATCTTGGAATCGAGTGACGCGACGTACATTATTGAGCACGCTACTGCTGCTGTTGGCGCTACTGCTGCCGTGGCGAACCGAAATCGATGCGCCTGCGATACTTATGGCAATGCAGGAGCAAAATATCTACGCGCCCCTAGCCGCTCGTGTGGCGACACATCCGGCGGCAACGCTCCGTCAGGTGAAATCAGGCGACGTGCTGCTCACACTGGCCTCTCAAGATATCGATCAGCGCTTGTTGATGGCTCGCCTAGCTGAGTCACGCTTGCGTAGCCAATTGGAACAGCAGGCGTTTAGCGAATCATTGCAGGGACAAGGGGATGCGCTGAAACGCCATTGGGAAGCTGCGGTGGCGCAGGTGGCCGGCCTGACAGAGGAGCAAGCGCGCTTAACCTTGCGCGCGGCATTCGATGGTGAAATTATGATGCGAGCGGACGACATCGCGCCAGGCGCTTGGGTTACCTCGCGCGAAAAGTTGTTTGTGGTGGCGGATCGACGCCAAAGCGCCGTAGAGGCGTTTGTCGGCGAGGCCGATTTGGGTCGATTGCATGTCGGCGCAACGGCTCGATTTATTCCCGATGCCCAGGAATTCGGACGGCGTAAGTGCCGTATCGCCGAAATCGAAGAGGTCAATCTCACCGAACTTGAAGAACCCGCGCTGGCGTCGGTCTATGGCGGCATATTGCCTTCCCGTTTGGATGCGCGAGGCGTAGTTATTCCAGCAAGCTCCATTCATAGGGTGAGATTGGATAAATGCAGTCCGGCTTTAGCGCCGGCTTTGCGTCTACGCGGTGTGGCTCATCTGGAAGCAGATGGGCAAAGTATATTCGGCGCTGCGCTGCGCCATGTACTGGCTGTGGCGATACGCGAAGGTGGTTTTTAGCCATCCGCACCGACCTGAAATAAGCGACTTGATCGTGCCTCACCGCTGAGACCGAAAGTCATCGAAGCCAACTCGCCAGAAGCGAATACCGTGCAAGCTTGAATACGATGCGAGCCGAAGCGTTATCCTTACCGTACATAGCGAAGAAGGGGCATTTGTAACTCGGTCTCGGCCGAGTATCAACGCACGGCATCCAGCCGCTTGATGCGCCCATCGACGCTGGGTTTGATGGTTTTCTGCTGAACGAGGGCTTCGATCACTTCCGCCGTCTCGCTCATGCCATCCTCGACCGTAAGCAGGAACGGGAACCCTTTAAGCATGCTATATCCATCGCCACCGTTCGCCAGATAGCCGTTAACCGCAAGACTGTACGTTCTCTTGTCATCCAATGCTCGACCATCGACCGTGACCTCGACCACGCGCGCGCCGGGAGGGCGAGCGGCGTCGAACGAGAAACGCATCCCGGATATCTGCGGAAACGCGCCGCTCTCCTTGGATCGATGCACTTCGGCCACACTGCGCTCCAGCATCGCCCGCACGAGATAACCGGGTACGCTCAATTTAACGATGGGGTTCTCGAACGGCAAAATGCTCATGATGTCGCGCTTGCTGAGCTTGCCGGGGCCATACACCGAGTTGGTGCGGATCGAGCCGCCATTGATCAGTGCGATGTCGGCCTGAGTGCTGGCGCGATAGACATCGGCCAGCCAGCTACCGAAGTTGGTTTCGCGCGAACGGCTGTTCTCCTGGCGCGCATCCAATTCGACCAGGGTTTCCCCGACCGTTTGATCGAGCAAGGCCGCGAGCTTTTCCTCGAAGCCACTCACCAGATGCGCGACTTCGGCATCTTCCGCCAACGCCGAGGTGACCGGCAGCAACTCCCAATCGATCGACTGCAACTGTCGACTGGCGCGATCGAAGGTCATATCGACCCGCACCAGCACGCGCGCATCCGAGCCGGCTTTGAAGATCGGCGTGCTGCCGACCAAGGACTGCATCACCGCATGATCGTGTCCGCCGAGAATCGCATCGACGCTACGCGACGCCGCGATGCGCCGGTCGTCGTCCATATCCAGATGCGTCAGCGCCACCACCGCCGCCGCACCTTCTTTGCGTAAGCGCGCCGCTTCGCGCTTGACGGTTTCGACCGGATCCTCGAAAACGATCTGCTCGCCGGGCTTCGACGAGGTCGCCGTCGCCGGCGTCACCACCCCGACGAAGCCGATCTTGACGCCTGCAAAATCGAGCATTTTGGTCGAGCCGACTTCGCGCGACTTGCACTTGAACATGCCGTTACGCTCGCGCAGATTCGCCGCAAGCCAAGGAAACGCCGATTCGTCGAGCCGTTGCCTAAACACCTCGGGGCCGAAATCGAACTCATGATTGCCGACCACCGCAAGATCGACTTTCAGCGCATTCCAACCAGCGATCATCTGCGCGCCGCGAAAGGTGTTCGACGCCACCGACGGCGACAGCGTATCGCCGCCGAACACGAACAGGCTATTGGGCGCTTCCTGGCGAATTTTATGCACCAAGCTCGCCAGCCGCGCCAAACCGCCATTCTTGCCTTTATCCACCGGGCCTAATTGATAAACATCGTTCACATGCATCAACGTCACTTTGAGCGTCTCGGCGGCCCAGCCCATAGAAACAAACGCGGCAAACGCGACCACCAGACAACTACGCAGACAACTACGAATCAACATTCCAATCGGTTCCATGATCGACAAGTAGCAAATAAAACGCTGAGTTTAACCAAGAAACGCTGCGCTACGCCGAATTTCGGCGCAAGGAACAGAACGACTATTCCGTCCCGCCAGCGCCGACTTTCATTATCCGGCCTTCTTGGGCGCCTCGCTCAAGGCGAGTTCGCGCGGCAGCGGCGACGGCGTCAGTGCAATCCCCTGTTCCTGGAATTGCTTGCGCACGAAACTCCACAACTCCTCCTTGGCCATCGATTTTTTCGGCAGTATTTTGACGCGATAACCCGCCGCGTATTCCGCCACCCAATATCCGTTGGTGCATACCATGCCTTTGTAGCGCACCATCGGCGCATAGATCGGGTCGTCCTTGAAGGCGATCGCCTTCGCGGCGACGACGGCGCGATTGATGATTTCCATGACCCGATCGGGATCGGCCTCCGGCACGACATGAAATACGGTCTCCGCCGCAATACCGTGCGGCGTCATACTGAAATTCTGCATCTCGGCTTCCGACACCTTGGAATTGGCCAGCATCACCATTTGCCCGTCGTTGGACTCGATGCGCGTGGTGCGCCAGGTAATATCCACCACCTGACCCAATACATTGTTGATCTTGATGTAATCGCCGACCTTGAAAGGACGTTCGATATTCAGCACGATGCCCGAAAACACGTTGGCGATATTCGCCTGGATCGCCAAACCGATCACCATCGCCAACACCCCGGAGGTCGCCAACATGCTGGTCAGCGTCTGATTGAATACAAACGCGACGATCCCCGCCAAGGTCAACATGAAAAGCATCAATGTGGTAAAGAATTTAATCACATTGGGAATCTTGCGTCCCGATCGGTCTTCCAGACCGAACCACAGGAAGCGCCGCACCGCCATATCGACCAGCCATGCACCGACGACCCACCACAGGCTTTCATACACGTTTACTAAGGTTCGCGTCGTCGACTGCGTAAACTCGGTAAACGCATAGTCGAGCACCAGATTTCCTGCCGACAGCAGCAGCAGCGGCCAGAAAATCACGCGCAACAACCACGCCTGCACCACCCAGTAGCGCCGCAGGTGACGTCGGTCCAAGAATACCGCCATCGCGCTGCCCAGCAGGCCGAAAATCGCAATATAGATAAAAAATTCATCGGGTATTATATCGCGCGCCGTCGCGCTTGCCGGTTTGAGCAGCACGCCCAAGGTGATGGTCGAGAACAACGGCTGCTCGCCCGTCATGCCAACATACTGCGGCGCGCCGTCGCTTTGCTCTTTGACCAACTCCTGCGACAACCACGCGGTATCGATATCCCAACCCGTGCTGGCCTTGACCACCTTCTGTTTCTGCAATTCGCTCACCAAGGCGCTGCCCGTCGGCATGCCGAGCACGTCCACCACGTACATCAAATTGCTGCGATTCAACTGACGATGGCGAAACGAGATGCCCGTCACATGCTGACCGTAGGCGCGCTTGGCTTGGGTGAAATTCAGTTGAAACTTTTGCTTGATGCGGTAGCGCCGATATTGCAATTCTTCGCTCGATTTGCTCTCTTCCGGCGTTTCGAACTTGACCGGCTCCAGCGCATTCGGGATCAACAATTCCTGCGGATTGAAATTGCCGCGATAACGGAACCAAATCGACATATCCAGCGTGGCGATTTCTTTCTGTAAATCCAGATCGCTCACTTCGTTCAAGCGCACGCCGACATACACCACATTGGTGCGGAACATGAATCTATCGTTCACATACAACATGCGCCCCTGACGCAAGGCTTCGATGTAATTCATCATGACGCCTCTGGCCAAAGGTTGCAACTGCACCGGCGAGGAAATCAGGCTGGCGCCGTTATACACCCCGATCTGAATCGGCATCGACGCCTGCCCATGGTTGAAGCTCCATGCGCCGACAATGCCTTTGACCTCTTGAGGAAATTCCTTGTCGGCCTGACCGATATTCGCCATCGCCACCCGCACGGCGTCATGCGCTACGCTCGCCAACCAATCGGGCGAGGTCTTGTGTTTGACCTGATAGCGCGTTTGAAAACGCTGGGCGTCTTCGTTGGCGGTATCGAACAACATCGACGTCGCCGCCATCACTCCATGCGTGATAAGGGAATAGTCGGCGCCGCCCAAGCCATGTAGAAACGCATTGCTGGCCAAGGCATCCGGGCCAAATACCTCCAGGCCGTTGCCCGCGTCCTTGACCCCTTTCACAATCTTCCCGGCCAACACCGGATCGGCGACGATATACACCGCACCGATATCGATCTTTTTCACTTCCTCCATCACCGCCGCCAAGGCCGCCGCGCTCGACGCCCCCTCACCGGGAATGGTCCATACCTGGCGCAGCGGCGTGCTGAATTTGGCATACACTTCGGCAAACGGCGTCACATAATCATCATACTCGGCGCCCTCCTGACGGATCACGTACATCAGGCGCTGCTGCACGACATTACGTGCATAGTTGGCGATAAACCGCGCTTGCTCCTTCGCATCCACGCCCATACCGAGCACCCCTCCTCCCGCCGCCAAATCGGCTGGCGCAGGCAGCGGCGTCACTAAAGGAATTTTTTTCTGCCGATAAATCGGCGTCGCCGCTTTCAGCGCCGCCGGGTTCAAATGCCCGATCACGGCCATCACCCGCGAGTCCGCAACGATTTGCTCGGCCGCCTTCGCCGCGCCTTCGGCAGAATTCCCATCGTCGACCACCCATAACTCGACCTGACGCTTATCCATCCCCCCTTGCCGATTCAACGCTTCGACATACACGCCGGCGCCGTTCTTCAGCGAAGCCCCCATTTCGGCCAACGGCCCGGTCATCGGCCCCACTACGGCAATCCGCGGACGCTTGCCGACGTCGTCGCGCATCAAGGTGATCCGCGTCAGCAAGGAAAGCAAAGTTCCCGCAACCATGATGACGGCCAGAATGAGATAAAACCGATGCCATTTGCTGGCGTTGAGATAGAACTGCATAAGGTGCTTCGTTGGATTCATTGTGGTGCATTCCCGAAATGTCGACGCCGTCCCGCCGGCGCCGAGTTTAGCAAGCATTATCTTCCAATCCGTCAGCCTTACGCCCACTTCCGACCCTCGGCGGCAGAGGAATTATGTCGAAAAAGCAGACTTGCATACCTAAAGGCCGATCGCCGACTTTTCGCTACAGACTACCGCGAAAAGTCGGCGCTGGCGGGACGGAAATGCGCATGAAGCCCCGTGTTTCCATGGTTTTTGCGTCGGACTTCACGCATAAGCGACAACTTCGGCTAGAGTGCACCATCGCTCCCCAGGCTCCCTTCCCAGATAGCCCGGAAATCCCAGCGATTCCTATTAACGCACCACAGTAAAAACAAGGAAGATGCATGAAAATCCACGAATATCAGGGCAAACAACTCCTGAAGAAATTCGGCGTGACCGTGCCGCGCGGCATTCCCTGCTTCTCCGTCGACGAGGCGGTTAAGGCAGCGGAAACTCTCAGCGCAGAAACAGGAACCAAAGTATGGGTCGTTAAGGCCCAAATCCACGCCGGCGGTCGCGGCAAAGGCGGCGGCGTCAAAGTCGCCAAATCTCTGGACGACGTCAGACTCTACGCCCATCAAATTCTCGGCATGCAATTGGTGACTCACCAAACCGGCGCCGCCGGACAAAAAGTGCGCCGCCTGCTGGTCGAAGAAGGCGCCGACATCAAAAAGGAATACTATGTCGCTGCGCTGACCGACCGCAGCACCCAACAAGTCGCCATGATGGCGTCCTCCGAAGGCGGCATGGATATCGAAGAAGTCGCGCACTCGACGCCGGAAAAGATCATCAAGGTATTCGTCGACCCCATGGTCGGCCTCACCGCCGCACAGGCCGCGACCCTCGCCGAGGGCATGGGCGTCCCCGCCGCATCGCAAGCGCTCGCCATCGATACCTTGCAAAAGCTGTACGCGTGCTATATGGACACCGACGCCAGCCTCGCCGAGATCAATCCCTTGATCCTCGAAGGCAACGGCGCGATTAAGGCGCTCGACGCCAAATTCAACTTCGACGCCAACGCCTTGTACCGCCATCCCGAAATCGTCGAATTCCGCGATCTCGACGAAGAAGACGCCGATGAAATCGAAGCCTCGCGTTTCGATCTGGCCTACATCTCGCTCGACGGCAATATCGGCTGCCTGGTCAATGGCGCAGGACTCGCTATGGCGACGATGGACACCATCAAGCTGTTCGGCGCGGAACCGGCCAACTTCCTCGACGTCGGCGGCGGCGCCACGACCGAAAAGGTCACCGAAGCGTTCAAGATCATGCTGAAGAACTCCAAGGTCAAAGGCATCCTGGTGAATATTTTCGGCGGCATCATGCGTTGCGACACCATCGCCACCGGCATCGTCACCGCCGCGCGCGAAACTCACCTCAGCGTTCCGCTCGTGGTGCGGATGAAGGGCACCAACGAAGAACTTGGACGGCAAATCCTCAAGGACTCGGGCCTGACCATCATTGCCGCCGACACGATGGCCGACGCCGCGACCAAAATCGTCGCCGCCGTCGCTGCCGTCACCGTCGCCGCCTAAACCTACCTGCTATTCCGAGGAATCCATATGTCCATATTGATCAATAAAGACACCCGGGTAATCACCCAGGGAATCACCGGCAAGACCGGGCAATTCCATACCGAGAAATGCCAGGAATACGCCAACGGCAAAAATTGCTTCGCCGCCGGCGTAAACCCCAAGAAAGCGGGCGAACAAATTTTCGGCATCCCGATCTACGCCTCGGTCAATGAAGCCAAGCAAGCTACGGGCGCCACGGTGTCCGTGATCTACGTGCCGCCCGCCGGGGCCGCCGCCGCGATCTGGGAAGCCGTCGAAGCCGATCTGGATCTGGCGATCTGCATCACCGAAGGCATCCCGGTGCGCGATATGCTGATGGTGCGCAACCGCATGAAAGCCAAAGAAGCCGCCGGCGGCAAAAAAACGCTCTTGCTCGGCCCGAACTGCCCCGGTTTGATTACCCCCGAAGAAATCAAGATCGGCATCATGCCCGGCCACATCCATCGTAAGGGACGCATCGGCGTGGTGTCGCGCTCCGGCACGCTGACGTACGAAGCCGTCGCCCAATTGACCGAAATCGGCCTCGGCCAATCGTCGGCGGTCGGCATCGGCGGCGATCCGATCAACGGCCTCAAGCACATCGACGTGATGAAGGCGTTCAACGACGACCCCGATACCGACGCCGTGATCATGATCGGCGAAATCGGCGGCCCCGACGAAGCCGACGCCGCGCGCTGGTGCAAGGAAAACATGAAAAAGCCCATCGTCGGCTTTATCGCCGGCGTCACCGCCCCCGCCGGCAAACGCATGGGTCATGCCGGCGCGCTGATTTCGGGCGGCGCCGACACCGCCGACGCCAAATTGGCGATCATGGAGGAATGCGGCTTCAAGGTTACGCGCAACCCCTCGGAAATGGCGAAGCTGCTTAAAGCGCTGCTGTGATACCACCTACCATGGCGACATTATCGACGATAAAACCGCAATAAAGCCGTAACGAACCATCGCGCCTTTTCTCTGGCGCGATGGTTTTGCATTTAGAATCCAGCCGTAAAGCGCACGCATCGACCGTAAAGACTGCTTCTTACTTTATGCTCGACATCCAATCGAGGTGAAACAAATGAAAAAATCGAATTTCTGGAAAACCGACTGGTTTTTTGGACTGCTCGTCAGCATCGTCGTGCTCATTTTCAGTAACGGCGATCTGCTGCAAAGCTTGGAGCGCAAAGCTTACGACTTGGGCGTAGCCGCCACCGCGCGCGCGCCCTCCGACAAGATCGCGGTCATTGCGATCGACAAACCCAGCCTAGATAATATCGGTCGCTGGCCCTGGTCGCGCGAGATCATGGCGGACGTTATCGACAAACTGGCCGCAGCCCAAGCCAAAGTCATCGCCACGACGGTGCTCTATGCAGAGCCGCAACGCGATGCAGGACTGACGTACATCGAAAAACTGATGCAGGCTTGCAACCTCGACGCGACAACCCCCATCGCGCCGATAGCCGCGCCCGGCGCCGACGCTGCACCGGCGGATGCCGCCGCACCGGCTCGCGTCACTGCCTGCCCCAACATCGAAGCCACCTTGATCGAAGCCGAACAAAAGCTCAATACCGACAAACGCCTAGCCAATGCCATCGCTAAAGCCGGCAATGTCGCGCTACCCATGCTGTTCACCCTCGGCGAACCCCAAGGCCGCCCCGACAAAGACTTGCCGGACTATGTTAAGAAAAATGCGGTCAAGATTTCCGGCGCTGAGGAAAATCGCCCCTATCCCAGCAAGTCGATCGATGCAGTCGTGATCGAGCCGCTAGGCAAGGTCGCGGCGGCGATCGGCCATCTCAACACCATCCCGGACGTCGACGGCGCGATTCGCACCGAACCCTTGGTGTTGTCGTATTACGATCAAACTTTTCCGGCGCTCTCCCTATTGATCGCGGCGCGCAGCCTGAATCTCTCCCCCGCCGATATTCATGTCTCCGCCGGCAAAACCGTCAAACTCGGCAACAAGAAAATCGGCGTCGATCAAGATACGGGCATGCTGACTTTTTATTACAAGAACAAAGCCGAAGACCGATCCGCTTTTTCGGTGGACTCGTTTTTCGATGTCAAAAGCGGCAAAATCCCCTATGACAAATATCGCGACAAGATCGTACTGATCGGCCCGACCTCGGCCTCGATCGGCAGCGTGTTCGTAACGCCGATCAACCCGACCATGCCTGCCGTGTTGATGCAGGCGCATGCCGTATCCAGCCTACTGTCGGAACACTACTTCATCGCGCCGACCTGGGGCGTTTGGGCGGAAAGACTGGTGTTCCTGTTGATCGCCGCCTACTTGATCGGACTGCTGCCTAAAATCAAGGCCAATATGGCGGCAGCCATCACTGCCGGCCTGCTGCTGACACTGCTTATCGCCCACTTCGTATTGATGACAGTACAACTGATCTGGATACAGTTGATGGCGCCGGCCACTCTATTGCTATTGGGGCATCTCTTACTCACCACCAAGCGCTTTCTGGTGACTGAAAAAGGCAAAGAGAAATCCGACGCCGAATCGGCCGAATCCAACCGTATGCTGGCGCTGGCTTTTCAAGGGCAAGGCCAGTTGGACATGGCTTTCGACAAGTTCCGCAAATGCCCCATGGATCAACAGATCATGGAGAATCTCTACAATCTGGCCTTGGATTTCGAACGTAAGCGCCAGTTCAATAAAGCGGAATCGGTGTTCCAATTCATGTTCGACTTCGACCCCAAGTTCCGCGATCTGGAAAGCCGCTTGAAGCGCGCGCGCCAACTATCGGAAACCGTCATTTTGGGAGGCGGCTCGGGAGGTCGCACCAACGCCTCGCTACTGGACGCCGACGGCAATGTCGAAAAGCCGATGTTGGGCCGCTACCAGATCGAGAAAGAACTCGGCAAGGGCGCAATGGGCGTGGTCTATCAAGGTCGCGACCCAAAAATCAACCGCGTTGTCGCCATCAAGACGATGGCGCTATCGCAGGAATTCGACGAAGACGAGTTGGTCGAGGTCAAGGAGCGTTTCTTCCGCGAAGCCGAAACGGCCGGACGACTCAACCACCCCAATATCGTCACCATGTTCGACGCCGGCGAAGAACACGACTTAGCCTACATCGCGATGGAGTTTCTCAAGGGCAAGGATCTGGTTCCCTACAGCAAACCCGGCAACTTATTGCCGCTGCCGCGCGTATTGAGCATCGTGGCGCGCGTCGCCGATGCGCTTTCCTATGCTCACAGCAACAACGTGGTGCATCGCGACATCAAACCGGCCAACATCATGTACGAACCGACCTCCGATCAAGTCAAAGTCACCGATTTCGGCATTGCCCGCATCACCGATTCGTCGAAAACCAAAACCGGCATGGTGCTGGGCACACCGAGCTATATGTCGCCCGAGCAATTGGCCGGTAAAAAGATCGATGGCCGCTCCGACTTATTCTCGCTGGGCGTAATGCTGTATCAGATGAGTTGCGGCAAACTTCCCTTCGAAGGCGACTCGATGGCTCAACTGATGTTCCGCATTGCCAACGAACCCCATCCCAACCCCCGCAACTTCAACTCGGATCTACCGGATAGCATCGTAAAAGTCATCGATCGCGCCTTGACCAAGGATGCCGATGCGCGCTACCAGACCGGCGCCGAATTTGCGGCGGATATCCGCTCCGGCATGACCGCATAACCCGAGCCATACAAAGGATCCCACTCGATGGCGCTTAACGAAGTCCTGGAATTCGTCGCACAAACCCACGCAGGCATGGTGCGCACCAACAATGAAGATTCCGTCGCAACCGATCCGGCTTACGGCTTGGCCATTCTTGCCGACGGCATGGGGGGCTACAATGCCGGCGAAGTTGCCAGCGGCATGGCGACGACCCTATTGAGCAGCGAATTGGCAAAATCCTTCGCACTGCGCCCTCCCAGCGAAAAAGACGACTCGGGCAAACTTTGGGTGCATTCCGTGCTCGAAACCGAAGCGGCGCGAACCAACGGCGCCATCTTCCAGGCCGCACAGAGCCAACCGCAATATGCCGGTATGGGGACGACGCTGGTCATGGGCGTTTTCCACGACAATACCGTGACCGTGGCTCATATCGGCGATTCGCGTTTATACCGCCTGCGCGGCGAAGATTTCGTCCAAGTCACCCGCGATCACTCCTTGCTGCAAGAGCAGATCGATAGCGGCATGATCACCCAAGAACAGGCCAAACATTCGCAAAATAAAAATCTGGTCACGCGCGCCGTAGGCGTAGACCCGGAAGTGTCTGTCGAAATTCACGATTACGAGGTGCTACCCGGCGATGTTTATCTCTTCTGTTCGGACGGGCTGAATGATATGGTTGAGGATGAAGAAATCGCCATGACCGTTGGCGCACTTTCGGCCAATCTGGAGTTGTGCGCGGCGCAATTGATACAAATGGCGTGCGACAACGGGGGCCGCGACAATGTATCTGTAATACTCGTTAAAGCCAAGGCGGAGTTTCCCGCCACCAACAAATGGATTTCCCGCTTTCTGGCCTGGTTCAATTAGGCGCTCTCCACAAGACACAGTGATGGTAATGCAATTTAAGGATCAACTAATGGCTAAGATCATACTCAGCATGGATGGAACGACGCTCAAGGACATTCCTCTGAACAAAGAGCGCATCACGATAGGCCGCAAACCGCACAACGACATACAGATCGACAATCTAGCTATTTCCGGCGAGCATGCAGTGATCGTCACCATTCTCAACGATTCGTTTCTTGAGGATATGGGCAGTACCAACGGCACTTTCGTCAACGGACAGCAAGTCAAGAAACATTTCCTGCAAAATGGCGACACCATCGAGCTAGGCAAATACCGCCTAAAATATATTAACGACGTACCGCAGCAAACTTCGAATGCGGATTTCGAAAAGACCATGATTCTGCGACCGGGCGCCGTGCCGAAAGCCCCTGTCGCTCCAGCCGTTCCAGCCATGGCCCCCCCGCAACCGACCGCCGCGCCGCCGCAACCGTCGATGCCGCCCCGGCCCACTGCGCCCGCATTACCGCTCGCCGCGATTCAGATACTTTCGGGCAGCAACGCCGGCAAGGAGATGGAGTTAACCAAGACGCTGACCACGCTAGGCAAACCCGGCGTCCAGGTCGCGGTGATCGCTAGGCGTCCACATGGATATTTCATCACCCACGTCGAAGGCGCCAATTTTCCGGTGGTCTGCGGCAACGCCATCGGCACGCAAGCCCATCAACTCAAGGATCATGACATCATCGAGCTGTCCGGTATCAAAATGGAGTTTTTCATCAAGAACTAAGCTCCTCTTCGGATTGGATTTGCATTGAAACAGTACCTGCCCCGCTTCGTTCTCGGCTTTCTGGTCCTATCGATACTGCTGGGCCACTCCGCTCGCGTCTATCAATTCCCCTTCATCAACCGTTTGGATGCGATCATCTACGATGCGAAGGTGCAATTGACGATGCAGCACACCGTAGACCCGCGCATCGCGATTCTGGATATCGACGAAAGATCGCTGGCCGAGCAAGGGCGCTGGCCCTGGGGTCGCGACAAACTGGCCACTCTGATATCGACGCTATTCGATCGTTACGGCGTCAGGCTGGTCGGTTTCGACGTCGTATTCGCCGAACCCGACAACAGTTCGGGACTTAAGTCTCTAGATGCGCTTGCGCAACGCGAACTGCAAAACGTCGACGAATTTCAATCGGCCCTACGCGCTCTGCGCCCGCGACTCGACTACGACAATCGCTTTGCCGAATCGCTCGAAAATCGCCCGGTAATCCTCGGCTACTACTTTTCGACCAAAGAAGACGGCAAAAGCTCCGGCGACATTCCCGCTCCGGTATTCCCCGCAGGCACCTTCAATGGTCGGCGCATCAACTTTACCCAATGGGTCAGTCACGGCGGCAATCTGCCCGAGTTTCAAAAAGCCGCCGCCGGAGGCGGACATTTCAATCCCTTAGTCGATTTCGACGGCATTTCACGCCGCGTCCCGCTGCTGGTCGAATATCGAGGGCAATACTACGAATCGCTGTCCCTGGCAATGATGCGCAACCTGCTTGGAAACCCGAATATCATTCCAGGATATCCCGAAAAATCGCCGAGTTCCTATGCTGCAATGGAATGGCTGGATCTTAAATCGACCGATGGCAAAACCCTGCGTATTCCCGTCGACGAAGAAGCCGCTACGTTGATCCCCTATCGCGGGCGTCAAGGCAGCTTTCCCTACTACTCGGTGACCGATATTCTGAATGCCCGAGTCCCGGTCGCACAATTGGCTGGGCGCGTCGTGGTGGTCGGCACAACGGCGCCCGGTCTGATGGATTTGCGCGCCACCCCCGTCGGCACCGCCTACCCTGGTGTGGAAGTTCATGCTAATTTAATTTCCGGTATGCTCGACGGCGCGATCAAGCATAAACCCCCGTATATCCTGGGCGCCGATGTGGTGCTGGTGTTGCTGGCGGGCGCGGTCATGGCGTTTTTGACCCCGC
>DATETD010000450.1:0-4622 GCA_035283885.1 Rhodocyclaceae bacterium | reverse complement strand
AAGTTGCGCCGCTTGACGATATTCCTCGCTTGCCGCTTCGTAGCCTTTGCGTGCAACCGACAAGCGAGTGCGCAAGCCCGTAGTGTCCAAGTCGAACAAGGGCTGATTTGGCTTCACCGATTGATTGGGGCGTACATACATTCGATCCACCGCGCCTTCCAACGGCGCACGTACGAGAAATGAATCCTTCGGCGTCACTTCAGCGGGCGCCAGCACAGTCAGTCGCACCGGAAATACGGCGATAAACGCCATAGCCAGTGCGATGCGCCGTTGCTGTCGGCGTTCGCGGAGCCAAACGAGTCCGCGCTGTCGCCACGCGGTTTGCGGTAAAAATATTTTCCATGCATGCGCATAAATCGAAGCGAGTTCGCGCGCGATTTCGATTTCGTCCTCGGTCCACGCCTCGTCGCGCGCCAACAGCCACACGCCGAATACGCGCTGTTGTTCATCCGATAAAGGCAGAGCCAATGCATGGAGCGGCCACCAGTCGTCCCAGTCGAACGCCAAATCCGAGGGCCATTCCGCAGGTAAATCCGTCGCGCTCAGCGAACGTACTTGCGCCGATGTGGAAACCTGTTTCGCGAGTCGATTCAGCCAATGAACATATGGCGTATCGCGCTCGACCTGAGGCAAACCCGAAATAGTTACTACGCCATCTATCGAAAGCCAAACCGCGCTTTGCCGGTAATCCAACAATTGACGACTCTCGTTTGCCGTCACAAACCCCAAGATCTGGGCGTTTTCCGCCTCGCGGGCACGTCGACCGAGCTGCAACAATCCAGTCAAACCTACCGTGGGATCGATGCGCATAGTATTGAGATTGGTTGTTGACGTTTATTTTGCGGCAGGGTGGGTAAATGTTGCCCAGCCGCTCATCCCAGGCAGCAGATTGTCGGCGCGACCTATCATTTCGCCGACAAGAGAAACCGACTGATTCACAGGATCGATTCTGGCGCCCAGCCGCGTTACATTCGCGGGGAAGCTGCGGTTCAATTCTTCGACATGCACCGTAAAGCGAGTTCCCTTCGTCAACCAAGCCAACCACTTCGATGGCGCAATCAATCTGACTTCCAATCGTTTGTTGTCGACGATATCGAGTAGCGGCTTACCTTGCGCCACGAACTGATGCGGTTCCGCATGGACTTTGGCCACTCGCCCCGAGAACGGCGCCGACACGGTGCATTTGCTTAAAGTGACGCGAACAGCCGACGACTCGGCCTCGGTTTCCTTGAGTTTCGCCGCAGATTGATCGACCTCAAGCGTGCTGATCGAGTTCAATTCCGCTAAACGTCGATTGACTTTCAGCGTTTGACGCGCTGCTTCAGCGGTGGCTTCGACTTTGCCTAACTGAGCACGATAGATCGCACAATCGAAGCTCGCCAAGGCTTGACCTGCGTGAAAGCTATCGCCTTCTTTGAGAGGCAAACTGATCAGTTTGGCAGCGATCTCGGCAGACAGTACTGTCTGTTGTTGAGCGCTGATCTGCACCCGAATGCGTCCATCCTTCTCCGCAGTTGCTTCCTTCGACAAAGTCGGCGCTGGCGAGACGGCTACGGAGGCGCTCGCGGGCGGCGGGATATTTTGCGCGCCGACGAATCCTGCTTGCAGCAGCACCGCCCCCGCAACAATGTTAACTTTTATCATTGAGACGCGCCCGTTTTGACAGAGAAATGCTCACCCACTTTTCGCGCCAAATTCAGCACTGTACTGCGATCCTCTTCGCTCACGGTCGCTGGAATCGGGTCTTCACCCAAACTGGCGACCAGTTGGCCGTAGGTTGATTGCAACGCTGCATAGGTCTGAAACCGCCGATATTCCGCCATCAAAGCAGAGACGCCGCTGCGAATTTCGTTCAGCTTGCTTTGCGCATCGTTAGCCGCTGCGGCTCGCGTGTGTTCGTCGATTTTTTTGTCGATGTCGTTCAAGCGATCCGCAAGCTCGTACTGGCGCATGCGACCGGAGTAATCGCGCCACGCCACATGAACTTGGGTCAACACCGCCATATTCAGGGCTAGCCGTTGCAAACGCGATACCTCGACTTGCTGTTCGGCCAACTCTTTCTGGCGCGGGCCGGAGATCACGTTGAATATATTCCAAGTGACACGCAACCCCGCATCGGCCCACCGATTGTTATGCATGAAAGAGTTACTGTCGTAATGCGCGCCGGTAGAAATTTCGAGACCCGGCAACATCCGCACCAAAGCCTTTTTGGTTTCCGTTACGCCAATTCTTTCCTGCAAGTCCGCCTCATAGAGCTCCGGGCGTTGTAATAGCGCCTTTTCCTCCATCTCTTGAAGAGTGAATGGCATATTCGGCAAGTCTAATCTGCCCGGTACGACAAGCTGATAGGGCGTGCCAGGATCGAGATTCATCAGCGAAGCCAGGCGCGGCTTTGCTTGCGATAATTCGTCGCGAATCGCTTCCAACTGGCGGACGATATCCAGCATTGCCTTACGGTAATTTAAGGTCTCGAGCGGCGGGCGCAATTTCTCGCGTTCGACCCGTTCGGCATCGGCTAAGGCTTGATTGACCTGTTTCAGCAAAGGTTCGACTTTGCCTTCCAAGCCTTGCGCCCCCACCGCCAACCAATAGGCTTGCCGTACTTGTTGCATCAGTTGATGCGTCGTCTTGCGCCGCCGCTCTTCCATTATCAAGGCGCGATCCGCCTGTTGATGCGCCTGATAATAGCTCACGCCAAAATCCAGTGCATTCCAAGTGAAGGTTAGGTCGTAATTGTTATGATTTTTGTCTTGGGATGTCGTATTCCCGAGCACGATTTTGCGCGTCGCAACATCCTGGCTATCCATGATTAACTCATTATCTCGGGAGGTGTAGCCCGCCGCGGCCACCAAACGAGGAAGCATGTCGTATCGTGCTAGATCGATCTGTCCAAGGCCTAGAGCCTGTTCCATCAGCTTAAGCCGACCTTCAAGGTTGTACTTGACTGTGCGCGCCATGGCCTCATCCAGCGTCAACGGTCGCGCCAAAGGCTCTTGCTGTTGGTACATGATCGAACGATCCAGCTTTAATGTTTCAGCGCGTTCGTCTGTCGTTATAGGTGTTGGCGCTACCGCACATCCTGCAAATAAAGCGGCGAGCGCCAAAGCGAGCGCCGTACGACGCAATGCACAGGGGGAAGCCAATAGTTGTTTCTTCATTATTTCGATTTTCCTTTTCGTCATTAATTGATCGTCAAGCCGCAGAGCGATGCGCGTTTACTCGTTGCAACTGTTTCAGTAATAATCCGCGATCATGCTCGTTACCTGCACGGCCGTATTTAGCCAATTGTTCTGTAAAGCTGGCGCGACCGCGGGTCAGCGGTTTGATGGACGGCGCAACATCCTTTTGCTCTACCTCCTCGCCGGCGTCGATAGTGTCCTGCTGGGGCGTTAAACCCGACTGTGGGGATATCGGTTTAGCAACCGGCTCTGAAGTTGGCTTCGTGGCGGGTTCGCTCTCATCCGGCAAGTCCGAAATACGAATGCGGAATTCGGTCGAGACTTGCCGACCTTCGTTGTCGCGTGCCGTTACGCGCACATCGATGACACCGCGTGCATCGGCAGGCGGGGCTCCGGCAAATTTCCCGGTGGCCGCATCGAACTTGAGCCAGTTCGGCAATGCCTGTCCGTCGGCGCGTAAAGCCTCTACCGTCACCTTGGCGTCGCTATTCGTATGGCGGAATAAGCCTGGAGGCAGTTGAAAGGACATTTCCCGCCCGGCAATCATCTCGCGCTCTGCTGGCGCGGCGACTAGGAACAAGCCGGTATTGGCTGTCGCCAAAGCGGACGTAGCGCTAGGATTACTTATCGTACGCGCGCTATCCACTCCCTGTGCAACCAAGGCTGAAGGTTTCGCCACTTCTGCCGGCGCCGTTGATGTCGACGGCGAAGTGGGTGCCGGTGTGGGGTTTGCTGTAGTACGATGTGAATCCAACGGCATTTCTGCTGAATTGGTCGCGGGTGTTCTAGCGGAGACATCCTTTGCTGTTTCGACCGGAGTCGTTGTCGCGTCAGGAAGCATTGTCGAGGTCGCTCCGCTGTTCGACACAGGAGCCGCACTAGGGCTTTCTACGGCCTTCGAGGGATTCTCATTAACTTGTAATACAAACTGAGTGCTGGCGGAATTGCCATGGTCATCGCGCGCCAATACTTTGATATCTAAAGTTTTCTCGCTTCCTGTCGGTGGCGTACCGGAGAATTTGCCGGTGGTTGAATCAAATCTCAACCAATTGGGCAACGGTTGACCATCCGCCAATACCGCTTCAACCTTGGTGTTGGCGGCGCTATCGGTATTACGAAATACGCCTTGAGGTAACTGGACAGTCATCTCGCGTCCGGACTCAACGATCTGTGAGCCGGGTTGAGTTACGACCTCCAGCCTCGCGATAGTCGAACCACTCCCCGCATCTCCAGATACCGAAACCAGAGGCGTTCCCACTCCGACATCGTTGCTTGGCGGCAATACGGGCAGGGGTGTTAGCGTCGATGTGGTGGGCGTTAGGGTCGTCGGATTAATCGTTTCGGGCACGGCCAACGGGGGCAAGGTCGGAATTGACGGGGCAGGTGTCTGCTGGATCGAAGGCAAGAGCGGCTCAACCGGCGCCGTCACGTCGGGAGCTTTGG
>DATETD010000449.1:0-8562 GCA_035283885.1 Rhodocyclaceae bacterium | reverse complement strand
AATCCCGCCGGCACCTGCAGCGCGCGGATCCACGGCGAAGGCGGCACGCGCAGCATCCGATTGGCGATCAGGGTCAGCGGCGTTTGGGTGCGATTCGCCGCGCGGTAGAGAATGTCTTTAACGACGGCCGGGCAGGCGTCGGCGTCGACCCAAATTTTCATGGTTTATTTCTTTCGGGTAATGCGCAATGGGGTGGAGTGTGTCGGTGTCTTGACGTGCGCTACATGCGCGACTAAGCTGCACCTTACCATAAACGTAGTAAAGGAGTTGAGCATGTCGGCAACCACCTCGATCAGGATCGATCAAGCACTCTATGACCAGGCAAAAGCCGATGCCGTGGTCGAACATAGGACGATCGCCGGTCAAATCGAATTTTGGGCCAAGATCGGGCGAGCGGCGTTGGATAATCCCGACTTGCCCGTAAGCTTTATTGCCGAATCCTTGGCTTCGATGGCCGAACCCCGCGAACACGCCACGCCCTTTGCGCCGCGGAGCCGGGTGGCATGAGTTACGATGTCGTGCAAACGCGCCGCTTTGCTCGGCAATATAAGAAACTTCAGGACAACATCGTTGTCGACGTCGATGCGGCGGTCGAAACGGTTGCCGGCAAGCCGACTATCGGCGAGCGCAAGAAGGGCGATCTGGCTAATTTGCTAGTCTTCAAATTTCGCAGCCAGGGACAACTGTATTTACTCGGCTACACGCTCGACGACCGAATACGCTTGGTTTATCTCGAAGCGGTTGGGCCGCATGAGAATTTTTACCGCGATCTCAAACGCGGCTGAGGGGCGCATCGGCGGCATCTTTATTTCATATGAGAGCAAATTCTTCCTGCGACCAAAGATCCGGTCTATCGCTGAAAATCGTGCGGATTCCGGCGGCGAATAGGGTTTCGGCTTGGTCGCGGCGATTCACCGTATAGCAGGTCAGGGGAATGTCGGCGCGCTGTATTTCTTTGATCGCGGCATGCGCGCCGGCAAATTCGCGCCTGCACCGTCTCGTCAGCGCCGACTTTCGGTGCGCCGTTCCAAACGCAAATTCAGGGTCGATTGACCCAGAACCCGGTCGATGGGCTTAACCTTTTTGCGCCGAAATCGAGATAGCCTTTGTTTTGGTTATAGTTTTTCAGCGCGTCGCTATCCATTTCGGGTGTCCAGAAGGACCATTTACTCAAGGAAGCATCCCAGGCCCAGAGCGAGCTCAGGCGGGCGGCTGTCGTCGTTACGGCGGCGGCGAATTGCGCAGGCGTCGGCGAATCGCCGGTGGCGATCAGACTCCAGCCGCGCGGCAAGGCAAGCATTCCGCTGGATGTAGATGGGATGGCGTCGGCGAGTTTGAAGCTGGATGTTGGAAGTCTGTTCCCGGTTCTCGCGATCGTATGTTCGACGGCGGCGTATGCCCAAAAGCCTTCGCCGATGTCTATGGTCGTCAGGAAGGCGTAACCTTTGCTTTCGGCATAAGCTTTGCCGCCGTCGGCGAGTTGCGGGCTGTAAAACGCCCAGGTAGGGTAGACGATGCCGGGAGCGGCTCCCGCAGGAAGCCATTTCCATACCGAATAAATCTTATTTGGGGCGTTGAATTTCGCGGCGACGTCGATGGGCGATATAGCGCCATTGCCCAGAAGGTTCCAGCCAGGGGTTAAGGCGATGTCGACTCCGGAAGATGCTTGGATTATTAAGTCGGGTGTTGCCGATGCACTGATGGATAATACGGCATCGGCGCTGAGGATCAATTGTCCACCGACGTCGATGGTCGATGAGGTTTGGATGGGTACTACTTTACTGTCGATGGCAGCGTCAACCTCCACGGTAATAACACCGTTTACGATAATGTCAATGCTGGTTTCATCAAGTGCGATCATTCTTCCGGACTGGCGAAATTCTTTGGCTGCGAATAAAGCGATCATTCCTGAGTAAATAATCGATCCGGCATTAGTCATGATTCCATCGACTCGATTGACCACCGAGCCGGACGAATCTTGCAAAAAGCGCACCGCTTCGTCTTTGGCAATATCGAAGCTTCGCCATTGAATAATCGTTTTGCCGCTAATTTCGACCGTGAGGGTTTTGCCTTCGGTGACGAAGTTCGCCGAGCCGCTAAGGACTTCGGGGCCGGTCGGCAAGGCCCATAAGTTGTTGGCGCAACAGAACAATAGCGCCGTCAATATCTTCCCGCATTGTTTTATTGTCATTTTACGTATTCCTTGGAATATCGCGCCATCGATGATTGCTGTGGTGCAGCATAGTATGGCGCCGGTGGGACGTCAAATGCATTAGGGATGCTGTGAACCGTATTGGGTAAGCCGGCCGTCGCCGTCGCCCAATTCCTCCCGCGACCAAAGATCCGGCCTATCGCTGAAAACTGCGCGGATTCCGGCGGCGAACAGGGTTTCGGCCTGGTCGCGGCGATTCACCGTGTAGCAGGCCAGGGGAATGCCGGCGTGCTGCATTTCTTCGATGATTGGGCGCGAGCCGGCAAATTCGCGCGCGGCGAAATGCAGGGCGCTGGCGTGCGTGGCGGCGAGTCGGTCGCGCCAGTCGTGCGGAATCGCTTCGACCAATAGCGCGCGCGCTAGCTGCGGTGCGGATGCGGCGGCGGCGTTTAAGGCCTGCGGCGAGAACGAGGACAGCAGCAGCTTAACTTGGGTACGGGCGGCGATCGCGGCGGCGGTGCGCGCGACGATGCTGCCGGTGATTTCGTCGTGGCCTTGAGCGGGTTTGATCTCGACATTCGCCCATAGGCCGAGCGCGGCGCAGAGTGCTAGCGCGGCTTGAAAAGTCGGCGCTGGCTCGACGGCGAAGGCGCGATGGAACTTGCCGCCCGCGTCGAGCCGGGCGAATTCGGCGGCGGAGGTCATGGCGACCTCGCCATGACCGTCGGTGGTGCGCTCCAGGGTTTCGTCATGGATCAGCACCGGAACCCGGTCGGCGGTCAGCATGACGTCGAATTCGACGCCGCGACAGCCCAGGCGTGCGGCGAGCCGCAGGCTGGCCAGGGTGTTTTCGGGCGCGAGCGCGCCTGCGCCGCGATGGCCGACGATGCGGGGATAGTACATGGCTATTTTTTAGGGCGCAGTGCGACCGTTGCGGCAGGTAGGCTGGCGCCATTGACGCGGCGCACGGTGCTGTCGAGCGCGTCCTTGGCGGCGCGGTCGGCATTCCAGACGAAGGCGATTTCTTCGCCGAGAATGGCGTGCAGACGGTCGCGCAGCGGGCCATGGCGCAGGCGCGAGTTGTCTTTGCGTTGGGCGGTCAGGCGTTTTTGCGCACCGTCGAGTAGGCGGGTGGGGAGTTGGGCTTCTTGCAATGCGCTCAATCCTGCTGGGGTCATCGGTAAAAATCCAGTGGCTTTTACCCAGCTTTTTTGCACCTCGGCTTGCATCATGAACGCCATGAAGCGCGCGATCAGGGCGTAGTCTTCCTTTTTATGACCGGCGAGCGCCCACAGCCCGGCGCCGTCGGGCACGATGTCGTCGGGGCGGACGCCGTAGACGTCGTCGTAATAGGGCAGGTCGGTCATATCGGCGTCGATATGGGTGCGGCGCGCGGCGAGGTAGATCGACGATTCGCCGGTCAGCATGGCGCATTCGCCGGAGAGGAAGCGCGCATCGCCTTCGCGCGCCGCTCCGGCGTAATGGAAATAGCGGCTTTTTTGCCAACTGGCGAGCAGCGCCAGGTGTTTGACATTGACGAGACTATTGATGGCGACGTGCTCGGTTTTGCCGCTGCGTTTGACGGCGGATTCGCCATGTTGCGAGGCGATATTTTCGAGGTGCAGCCAGGAGAAGCGCGACGAGGTCAAGGGGCAGGTATGACCGGAGTCGTAGAGTTGTCCGGCCAGTTTCTGCACTTCCCACCAGGTACTGGGGAGTTTTTGCTCGGCGACGCCGGCTTTTTTCAGCGCGGCGCGGTTGACCAGCAGTACCGGCCAGTTCAATCCCAGCGGCAGGGCGAGCAGCCGCCCGCTGCCGTCGCCGACGGCCTCTTTGACGGGAGGGTAGAAAGCGGCGACGTTCAGGGGCGATTTGGCGTTGCGCAACAGCTCGTGCAGCGGCTGAAAGCGCGGGCGCGTGCCGAAAAATTCCATGCTATCGTCGGGGTCGAGTAAGGCTAGATGGGGCAGAACTCGCCGTTCGTCGATGCCGACGCCGTGCACATCCTGCAACAGAATGCGCCCGCGGCCTTTGAGGCCGTCGTTGAAGCGTAGCGTCAAGGTGGCGAAGGCGTCGAGGGCTTCGCCCTTCAGGTCGTGACGCAGTACGATTTCCTGCGCCGATACGCCGGTAGCGCTGACGAGGGCTACGGCAAGCAGACTGAATATGAATTTTCTAAGCATGGGGTAGTACTCGCGAGGAGGCGGTTGAACGGGGCGTAACTCTACCGCGTTTGGCGATGTTTTGCCGATTCGGCTGCTTGCCGCTGCAGGAATTGCCGCATAATGTCGTCCGCTATGACTTATTTCCGTGACAATGCCAACCGTCGCCCGATTGGGCAGATCCTGATCACCCAGGGCGTGATCAGCGAGGATCAATTGCGCATTGCCTTGCTGGAGCAGATGAAGTCCAACCAGCCGGTCGGCAAGTTGCTGGTGTCCTTGGGCTTCGTCTCCGAAGCGACCTTGCGCGATGCGCTCGGCGAGTCCTTGGGGCAACGCTCGGTCGATTTGGCCAAGTCGATCGTCGATCCGGAAGCCTTGATGTTGGCGCCGCGCGAAGTGGCTAAGCGGCATAACTTTTTGGCCTTGAGTTATGCGCGCGCCGAGCAGCGGTTGACGATCGCCATCGCCGATCCCAACAACATCGTGGCGCTGGACCGCCTGCGCGCCTTGATCCATCCGGATTTGCAGATCGAGACCTTGCTCGCCGGCGAATCGGAGATTGCGCGCGCGATCGACCAATACTATGGCCACGAACTGTCGATCGACGGCATTTTGCATGAGATCGAAACCGGCGAGATCGATTTCCGCAGCCTGTCGGCATCGATGGACGAATATAGCCAGCCGGTGGTGCGCCTGGTCGACGCCTTGCTGACCGATGCGGTCAAGCGCGATGCGTCGGACGTGCATTTCGAACCCGAGGCGAGCTTTTTGCGGATTCGCTATCGCATCGACGGCATTTTGCGCCAGATTCGCGCTTTGCATAAATCCTACTGGGCGGCGATGGCGGTGCGCATCAAGGTGATGAGCGGCATGAATATCGCCGAGACGCGCGCGCCGCAGGATGGACGGATTTCGATCAATATCAGCGGCCGGGCGGTGGATTTTCGCGTGGCGGCGCAGCCGACCCTGCATGGCGAGAACATCGTATTGCGGATTCTCGATCGGCAAAAAGGCATCGTGCCGCTCGACGGTCTGGGCCTCGACGATTACCAGTTGGATTTGCTGAAGCTGATGGTGGCGCGTCCCGAAGGGATTATCCTGGTGACGGGGCCGACCGGCAGCGGCAAGACCACGACCTTGTATTCGGTATTGAACCATATCAACGACGAGGGGGTGAATATCATGACCCTCGAAGATCCGGTCGAATATCCGATGCAGATGATACGTCAGACCTCGGTCGCGGAGTCGGCTAAGCTGGATTTCGCCAACGGCATACGCTCGATGATGCGTCAAGACCCGGACATCATTTTCGTCGGCGAAATCCGCGATGCCGACACGGCGGAGATGGCGTTTCGCGCGGCGATGACCGGGCATCAGGTGTATTCGACGTTACATACCAATTCGGCATTAGGGGCGATCCCGCGCCTGCTCGATATCGGCGTGCTGCCGGATATCATGGCGGGTAATATCATCGGCATCGTGGCGCAACGCTTGGTGCGGCGTTTGTGTCGGAATTGCCGCAAACCCTATCCGGCCGAAGCGCACGAATGCAAATTGCTGGGGCGCGATGCGGGCAGGCCGCCGCCGGTGATTTATCGCGCCGCCGGTTGCGAGCAGTGCGAATATCAGGGCTATCGCGGACGAATCGCGATCATGGAATTGTTGCGCCTCGACACCGACTTGGACGATGCGATCAGCCGACGTGCGCCGATGCGCGAGATTCGCGAGTTGGCGCATGCCAAAGGCTACCGTCCCTTGTCGGACGATGGCTTGCGGCGCGTGCTCGACGGTTCGACCTCGATCGAGGAGGTCGGGCGAGTGATCGATTTGACCCAGCGGATGTAGCCCATGGCGCTTTACTCCTACAAAGCGATCAAAGCCAACGGGCAGCGCGTATTCGGGCGCATCGAGGCGATCAATGTGGTCGATCTCGAAATGCGCCTGAAGCGCATGGATCTGGATTTCATCAACGGCGAGCCGATCGCGCAGGGCGGATTCATCAATCGCGGCAAGGTGCCGCGTCCCGAATTGATCACCTTCTGTTTTCATCTGGAGCAGTTGGCGCGCGCCGGCGTGCCTTTGATCGAAAGCTTGAGCGATTTACGCGATACGCTGGAGCATCCGCGCTTCCGTGAAGTCGTCGCCGGTTTGGTGGAAAGCATCGAGGGCGGCAAGACCTTGTCGCAGGCGATGGAGAGTTATCCCCAGACCTTCGACGGGGTGATGGTCAGTCTGATTCGCGCCGGGGAGCAGACCGGCGCCTTGCCGCAGGTGTTGAACAATCTGCTCGAAGCCTTGAAATGGCAGGACGAACTGGCCGCGCACACCAAAAAGCTGATTATGTATCCTGCATTCATGGGAGCGGTGGTGACGGCGATCACGATGTTCATGATGATTTATCTGGTGCCGAAAATGGCCGGATTCATCCGTAATATGGGCCATGAAATTCCGCTGCAAACGCGGCTGTTGATGGCGACTTCGGATTTTTTCGTCAATTATTGGTATTTGGCGCTGGGTCTGCCGGTGGGCTGTGCGATGCTGATTTCGTTTCTGGTGTTCAAATACCCCGCCGCGCGCTATCGATTCGACGACTACAAGCTGCGCATTCCGTATATCGGCAGCATTTTGCGCAAAATCATCCTCTCGCGCTTCGCCTCGGTCTTCGCGATGATGTATTCTTCGGGCATTACCATTCTCGATTCGATCAAGGCGACCGAAAATGTGGTCGGCAATGCGATCATCAAGGAAGGCTTGCAGCGCGTCGGCGAAGCGATCGCCGAGGGGCAGAACGTGACCAGCGCCTTTCAGAGCGTCGGCCTGTTTCCGCCGCTGGTATTGCGCATGCTGCGCGTCGGCGAGAGCACGGGCGGGCTGGATACGGCCTTGACCAATGTCAGTTATTTCTACAACCGCGACGTGCGCGAGTCGATAGAAAAGGTGCAGGCGATGATCGAGCCGGTAATGACGGTGACCATAGGCGTGATCCTCGGCTGGATCATGATGGCCGTATTGGGGCCGATTTACGACATTATCACGAAGATGAAAACCTGATGGCGGCGCGGCGCATCCTGTTGCTCGAAGGCTCGCGACTGACGGCGTATGGCTGTCGCGGCGGCGGCGTGCGGGTCGAAGGCGAGTTTTTTCCTACGACGATGGGTCTGGAAGCTTTCGAGGTTTATCTGAGAAAGTATGCGTCCAGCCGTTTCTACTTGCTGGCGGACGTGGCGGACGAGGGATTTCAGCACGAAGACGTGCCGAATGTAATGGGAGGCGATCGCGTCGCGCTGATACGGCGGCGATTGGGCCAGTATTTTTACGGCACTTCGCTGGCGGTGGCGGTTTCCCTCGGGCACGCCAAAACCGGACGGCGCGACGAAAAAATGCTGTTTGCGGCATTGACGCGACCGGATGCGTTTACCCCTTGGCTGGAGGTGCTCAAACGCGTCGAGACGCCGTTTGCCGGCGTGTATTCGGTTCCGCTGTTGTTGCTGGAAAACGGCGCCCGTTTGATCGAGGATAACGGCAAGCTATTGTTGATTACGCTGACGCGCGGCGGCGTGCGCCAGAGTTTTTTCGATCGGGGTAAGTTGTTGTTTTCGCGCTTGACGCCGCTGGCGGCTCATGCCGAAGACGAAATCGGCATGGCGTGCGCCGGCGAGTCCGGCAAGATGTTGCAATATCTGGTCGGGCAGCGTCAGGTGGCGCGCGGCGCGCCCTTGCGCACCGTGATCGCCGCCCATCCCGATCAGACGCCGGCGTTACAACGTCATTGCCAGGGGCAGCGCGATCTGAATTTCGAATTCCTCGACCTGCCGACGATCGCGCAGCGTGTCGGACTGGCTGTCGCGCCGACCGATAGTTATGCCGACATTATGTTCGTTCATCTGCTGGCGACCCGGCCGCCGTCGCGGCAGTTCGCGCGCTCGCCCGAGCGGCGGTTTTACCGTCTCTGGCAGATCAGGCAGTTTCTGGTCAATGCGGCGTGGGCGGTGTTGCTGGCCTGCCTGCTGTTTGCGGGAAAATTGGGCTGGCAGGCGCAGCGGGTCGGCCAGGAGATCGATGCGATCAAGGCGCAGACGCTGGCCGACGCCACGCGCTACGAATCGATATTGCAGGGCTTGCCGCCCATCGACTTGAGCTCGGAACGGCTGCGGGCCTTGATCGTTCTCAGCCAGGCCTTGAACGCGACGCCGCAGATCGCACTGGATCGGCTCGACTGGAAAGTGATCGATGCGCCCGAGGGTG
>DATETD010000448.1:0-5720 GCA_035283885.1 Rhodocyclaceae bacterium | reverse complement strand
GCCTGTCGATGCTGCTGCTCCGTCAAGCCCTCGGGTATTTGCTGACGGCGATTGCGCAATTTAACGAACAGCAGCCACAAGCCGGCGATGAACAGCGCAAACGGCCCGAGCCACAACAGCCATGTCGTCGGCTTGACCGGCGGGTTGTACAGCACGAAATCGCCATAGCGATGCACCATAAAATCGGTCACCGCCTTCTCGTCCATGCCGCGTTTCAGCATATCGCGCACCTGATTTTTGAGGTCGATCGCCAGATCGGCGTGCGAATCCGCAATCGTCTGGTTTTGGCAGACCAAACACCGCAACTGCTCGGAAATCCGATTGACACGGTCTTCAAGCGCAGGATCTTCGCTCACCGGTTGCGCCTGCCCCGCCAACAGCACGCACGAGAACGCCAAGGCCGCCAACGCGACCATCCATTTATATGCCATCTCACGCACCATTCAACTCCTTGACCTTAGGCAAAATCACCCCTTTGAACGCTTCATGAGTCATCGGGCCGATGTGCTTGTAGCGTATCACTCCCGCCTTATCGATCAAAAAGGTTTCAGGCACGCCATACACGCCGTATTCGATGCCTATTTTGCCGTCGCGGTCGATTACCGAGAGCGCGTAAGGGTCGCCATGCTGCTGCAACCACTGCTGCCCCGCCACGGGATCGTCTTTGTAATCGAGGCCATAGACCGGAACCAAGCCGCCTTTTTCGATATCGAGCAACACCGGATGCTCTTGACGGCAAGAAACGCACCACGAAGCCCACACGTTCAGCAACCACACCTTGCCTTTAAGATCTTCCGGGGCGAGGGTTTTATCCTGAGCATGCAGTTGCGGCAAACGAAAGGCCGGCGCAGGCTTGCCGATAAACGGCGAAGGCACTTCGCGCGGATTCAAACGCAAACCCGCGCCGAGAAAGCCCAGCAACACGACGAAAACAATCAGAGGTAATAAAAAACGACGCATAACGCTATCCCTTTACGCCAATTGCGCGGCCTGCGCCGCTTTTGCATCGCGCCGCGCCGCAATCCGATAACGCCGGTCGGAAATCGCGAGCAAGCCGCCCAAGGCCATCAACACGCAGCCGCCCCAAATCCAATCCACCAAAGGCTTGTACTGCACGCGCACGATCCAGCTCGTATCGTCGATCGGCTCGCCGAGAGAAACGTAGAGATCGCGGAAAATTCCCGTATCGATCGCCGCCTCGGTCATCGGCATGCGCTGCACCATATACATCCGCTTTTCCGGCGCCATGGTGCGCACTACCTGTCCATTGCGACTGACTTCGATCTCGCCGCGCGCCGCGATGTAGTTGGGGCCGCGCAACTCCTTCACGCCGACGAATTTGAAGCCGTAGCCACCCATGGACGCCGTGTCGCCCGGCCCCATGCGCAAATCGGCGGCGTCTTCATACCCCTTAACCATCGTTACGCCGAGAATAAACACGCCGATGCCGATATGAGCCAACACCATGCCATAGTAGGCGCGCGGCACACTACGCACCCGCGCCATCAAGCCGAGTTGCGCCGAACGCTCGCGCCAGCGCCCCAGCAATTGCACTAGGCTGGAAAATATCGCCCAAACGCCGAGCAGTACGCCGAGGCTCAACATGATCGACCCGCGCCCCAACAACAAAGGCAAGGCCACCGCCACGACCAGCGCCGCCAACGCCGCCCAGCGCAAGGTCGGCTTGATATCCCCCCACCCCGCCTGCTTCCAGCGCACGAATGGGCCGATGCCCAATAACAGTATCAACGGCGCCATCAAGGGTACGAACACCGCTTCGAAGTAAGGGGGCCCCACCGAAATCTTGCCCAGATCCAACGCATCCAGCAACATCGGATACAAGGTTCCCAACAGCACCGCGCCCGTCGCCACCATCAGCAGGACGTTATTCACCAGCAGCAACGATTCGCGCGAAAACAACTGGAAACGCCCCCCTAGGCCGACTTTCGGCGCGCGCCAAGCGAACAAAGTCAGCGAACTGCCAATGACAATGCCGAGGAAGGCCAAGATGAACACCCCGCGCTTGGGATCGGTGGCAAACGCATGGACCGAGGTCAGCACACCGGAGCGCACCAGGAAGGTTCCCAGCAAGGATAAGGAAAACGCCATAATCGCCAGCATCACGCTCCAGTTTTTGAAGCTGCCGCGTTTCTCGGTCACCGCCAAAGAATGGATCAAGGCCGTACCGATCAGCCACGGCATAAACGAGGCGTTCTCCACCGGGTCCCAGAACCACCAACCGCCCCAACCCAATTCGTAATACGCCCACCACGAGCCCAGAGCGATGCCCAGCGTCAGAAACACCCAGGCCACCGTCGTCCAGGGACGCGACCAACGCGCCCAGGCCGCATCCAAGCGTCCGGTAATCAGCGCCGACACCGCGAACGCGAACGCCACCGAAAAGCCGACATACCCCATATACAGCATCGGCGGATGAATCGCCATGCCGGGGTCTTGCAGCAAGGGGTTCAAATCGTTGCCGTCCATTGCCGCGGGCGACAGTCGCTCGAACGGATTCGAGGTCAGCAACAGGAACAACAACAAGCCGACGCTGATCCAACCCATCACCCCAAGCACGATCGCCACGGTGTTCGTCGGCAAACTGCGGCTGAACAAGGCGACGGCGCCGGTCCATAAGGCCAGGATAAACACCCACAACAGCATCGAGCCCTCATGCCCCCCCCAGACCGCCGTAATCTTGTAAAACATCGGCAATAAACTGTTGGAATGTTCGGCGACATAGGTCACCGAAAAATCGTCGGTGGCGAAGGCGTAGGTCAGGCAGGAAAAGCTGATGATCATCAGCAGCGTTTGCGCCGTCACCGACGGGCGCGCCAGCGCGATCAAACGCCGGTCGCCTCGTATCCCACCCAACAACGAAGCCGTCCCTTGCACCAGCGCGACGGACAAAGCAAGAACCAGGGCGAAATGCCCAATTTCTGGAACCATCAGAGGTCTCCTTTAAAAAATGGTTACGAAGTACGCGTGGGATCTTCCGGCGATGGGACAAACACTGGATGGCATTGGACGAACAAATGCGCCATTCGTTCGCGACGAACCGCATCCACGCAGACGAGATACCGGCCGAAAATTACCGGTCAATATTTCTGGACGATTTGCACCCCCGTCGGCGCCTTGGAGACATAGCCCACGGCGCCCGGCGTCCTGCGTACATAGTCCAGCACTTCCGCATCGCCGGACTTCAAGGGCGGGGGATTCAAGCCCTCGCGAAAGGATTTTTTGGTCCACGCCGTGCTATAGCGATCCACTTCCAGCTTCAACACCTTGGCAAGAAATTCGGGTTGCGCCGGGCTGTTATCCACCGGCATCAATCTAACGGCGCCGGCAAATTGTTTTTCTCCCAAAAACACTTCGCGCACCTCATGCGCCGCCAACGTGGTGTTGTTATGCGCGATCACCACAACCTCGGCGGCCGCCGTCGCCACGCCGACGGAAAACAGCGCCAGCGACAATGGGATAAGAAGCGTTTCGTGTCTCACAGACTATCCTTTCCGGCTAAAAACGGATCGAGTATTGCAGATGCGCCTCGCCGAAGGAATCGTCCGTTGCGCCGAGATCGAGTTTGCGGTTCTTCGCCATTTCGAACTTCAACGCGGCCTTGGGATCGAGGTCGAAACGGATGCCGATCACCTGACGCCGGTAGGAACGGCCACCTTCCAGCACCGCAAAATAATTATCTTTCTGCGCCAGTTCGGTGCGCTCGGCGCGCAGGTAAGGCGTCAAGCGACCGAAATTGTAGCCAAGCTGCCAATAACCGGCGGCGCTACGATGCGATCCCGTGCCGCCGGATAGATCCCGATTGCGGAAGCGGTAATATTCGCCCAAAGCCTCCCAGTTGTCGTCGATAAACCTTGCATACGCCCCTATCATACCAAGGCGCGTGCGGTTGGCGTCCGGACTGTCGTCGCCGACCGTCGCGCGCAAGCCATGCACGCCGAAACGCCAGCCCGACCACGCGCTCGGCTCGAACCACAGATTGAAGCCGCTACTCGGCTCATGACGGGTCGCCCCGGCCATCTGCATATCGAGCGTCGCCGAGCCTGCATACCCCTTGGCATTCGCCGACGGGCTATACCGCGTTGGATTGCGCAAAGCCAACGACGTCGGCAGCGTCTTACCCGCTTCGGTCGTTTTCAGCATCGGCGAATTGCCGGCATAAGCGTCATACCCCAAACGTCCCAGCTCAAGCGGAAACACTCCGTTGAGCCACAGCCCGGTAATATGCGCCGGCAAAATGCCGCCCCGGTCTTCGAACTCGAGAAAACGCGGTCGGGATATCGTCGTCTGGATCTGCGCCCCATGATGGTAGGCGGTGTTCCAGTAACCGTAAGGCGTATGAAAACGCCCCAGCCAGCCGGTCGCGGCATCGCTGAAGGCATAGCCGATCTGTATTCGTTCGAGATCGGTGAACAAACTGCCGTCGGCCTCCACCTCGAACAACAATTCCATCAAGGTTTTTACGCGATCGCCGATCTGCGGCGTCAAATAAAGATCCAAGCCACCGACATTGAAACCGCGCAAGCCTTGCACCACATTGTTCTCGGCGCTACGCCCCAGAGCGACGTCGGCGAAGCCGTGCAGCGGCGCGCCGCCCGAATGGTGGCGCGACATCGCATGCGTCAAATCGCCGACCTGTTGTTCCAGCACCTCGATTTTTTGCAAGGGACTCGGTCGATGGGCGGTCGGCGTTTCAATCGCTTTAGCCCCATCCTTAACAACATCGCCAGCCGCGCCGCCACTGGCCTGCTCCAGACGCCGCACCTTGGCCTCGAGTGCTTCTATCATCTGCAAACTACGTTCGAGCTTACGCTCCAAGGCCTTGATGCTTTCAGCCTCGGACGCAGACGCCATCGTCGGCCAGGCCATCGTCGCCAACGCCATCACCGAACCGACTGCAAGCACACCAGCATGCATGTAAATCCCCCTCGAAATATCCTCGCTCGGCCCGCAACCCGCGCAAGGCGCGGGGCACGCCGGCATCCGTCTCGCCAGCGCCGACTTTCGACAGCAGACACGGTACGGATCGAACGCGAAACGGCGCGAATTCTACTTGATCGACAATTTTTCGTACAAAAAAACCACATTATCCATGCTGGCTAATATGGATTCACTGGCGTCCGCCACCAGCAAACGGTAGGAAAAAGCGCCTTCGAGATCCAAGGATTGCCTGAACCATTCCCACTGCAAGGCGATCGCCTCAAGCTCGCGCGATATATCCTTGGTATTATGACGAACTGCCTGCAAGTTCGTCAAGATCACGCCGAATTCGCGCCGCGCCGCATCCATTTCGTCGCGCAAACGCGCCGAGTTATCCCCCATGGCGCGCAACATATACAGCTTGGCCATGCGTTGCGACAGCATACGTTGGCGTCCGGCGAGATTCACCCATTGCGCCACCGCCACCGGGTGGCTTTCCTCGATCTGCCCGACCAAGGACTGCGCCAACTTCAGCAGTTCCTCGGCCTCATGATCGATAAATTGTATGTTGGCTCCGTCCAAGGGACCCACCGCCAACACGCGCAGCCGCGCCCAGCGTTTATTCATTTCCGCCAGCGTGGTTTTTTGCGGCTCGCCGACGGCGATGGGCTTGAGGCTGGCGAGTTGTTTGTCGAACAAACGCACCGAAGCCTCCAGATTGTTGCGCGCACGTTCGGGCGCCACACCCAACACCAATTGAGCATAATTCTTGACGATGCGCT
>DATETD010000447.1:0-4372 GCA_035283885.1 Rhodocyclaceae bacterium | reverse complement strand
CCGCCGAATCTCGGCGCGATTCGTGCTCGCTTCGGCCTCCAATTCGGCGATGCGCAACGCCGCCCAGGCCGAGGCGGCAAAACCCGCGACGCGGCCCTCGCGTTTGAGCGGCACGGTCAAGATGCGCGGCGCTTTGCCGCCGTTGAGATTCAAACGCAATGTCGCCGCATCTTTGGTCAATTCGCCCGCAATGCGCCAACGCCCGTTATCGGCATAGTTCGACGCCATGACCAGCCGCGCGACGCCATCGCCGCCGAGTTCGACGATATGCTCTTGACGAGTCAATAGCGATTTCGCGGCGCTATGCGCATCGACCGCGTTGAGGTCGATATATCGCCCGCCGCTACTGGCTGCGATATGCCGCAACCGGGTCGGATCGCTTTGCACGGCGGCGGCGCAGACGAACACCGGCGCATCGAATCGCGGCAAACGGTCATCGCCGTAATTTTGCAAACCATCGCTAAACAACAAGTATTCGCCGACGCCGGCCAGCGGTTTCAGACCGCCCAAATACGTTGCTCCATCGTACGGCGTCGATTCGAGCGCGCGACGCAATTCAGTCCATTGTCCTTGGCGAATCTCGAAACGCTGCACGGCTTCGGGCGCATCGCGAAAGCGCACCAGATGCACTACGCCTTGGCCCATCTTCTTGAAATACGCCTCCAGCACGGCGAATTCGCGTTCGCGGTCGCGCTTCGCGCCCGACCCCGAGGCGTCCCAGAGCAGGCCGACCTGCGTCGGCAGGCTGCGCGCGGCGGTTTCGCTCGACGCCGGTACTTCGGCGATGAAGTAGGTTTTATCGCCCACGGTTTGCGTCACGACTTCGGGGCGCGTCGGCTGCGGCAAGCGCACCTCCAACACGCCTTGCGCCGAAAAATCCTTACGTTCGACCTGAGCTTGGTAATCGATGCCTTTTAGATCGAAACTCAGCCCCTGCGGACGCGCACCGGCCAGTTGCGGCGCGAATTCGGCGGCCTGCACCAGGATGCGCAAGGCGAAGCTATTCAGCTTACGTGCATAATCGAGCGGCAAGCGATAGACGCGCAAGCCATGGTCGACTGGCAAGGTTTCGGCATAGCGCAACAGCACGCGCCGCGTCCCGTGCGGCGGCAAGGGATAGACGCGCAGCTTGAAATTATTGCCGACGGTTTTTTCGAGCAAGGCCGGATCGATGCGCGCGCGTATCGTGTCCTCGAACACCGCCTGCCCCTTGGCCTTCTCGACCGGCACGGCGTCGCGCAGCCGACCGTCGATATCGAGCGCAAAGCCGACGACTTCCTGCCCATCGAGCAAAGGAAACTGCAATTCGCCTTCGAGTACGCGCGCATTCGGGTTGCGAAACTGCATCTCCACCGCCGTCACCGCGCGACTGCCGGCGATTTCCGTATCGATGCGTATCGATTCGAGATGCACCGGCGTCGACGGCTGCAACTGCGCGCCCGGAGTCGCCAAACGTAACGTCGGCAGCATAGGCGGCGCAGGCGGCATCGTGCGTTGTGCCCAAGTCGTCCCCACTACCGCAAGCCACAGCGTCAAAATCCAGCAGCCATAATGCCGCCATAGTCGAAAAAAGTCGATCCGCTTCATGTTCGTCTCCCCGGAAAAGTTACGCCGCCCAAACCTTGAGCGCCGCTGCCTACTGTAAACGCGGCGATAGGGAAAATGGGGTTAAAAATTGGCAGCGATCGATAGCCGCGATGGAACGGATCGCCTGCGAATTACGCGCGGCAAGAACGATGCGCGCCATGAAATTAAACTACAATCGCCGCCGCCTCTTCCTTCCGACCCGCTCGATCCCACGCATTATGCCCGTCGATCATTACGAAAACTTTCCGGTGGCCTCGATTTTGTTACCGGCGGCGATGCGCGCGCCGATTGCGGCGATCTATGGCTTTGCGCGCAGCGCCGACGATTTCGCCGACGAAGGGGCGCTCACCCCCCTGCAACGTCGCGCTTTACTGGCCGAATACCAGGCCGAACTCGATGCCATCGAACAGGATCGCCCGACGCAGCACCCGATCTTCTTGCGCTTGCGCCCAGTCGTCGAGCATTACCGGCTCCCCGTGCAACTGTTTCGCGATCTGTTGGATGCGTTTATGCAGGATGTGCGCCAGGATCGGTATGCGAACTTCGACGAATTGATCGACTATTGCCGCCGCTCCGCCGATCCGGTCGGGCGCTTGCTGCTGCATCTCTTCAAGCAAATCAGCGCCGAAAATTTGGCGCAATCCGACGCGATCTGTTCGGCCTTGCAGCTCATCAACCATTGGCAAGATGTCGGCATCGACGCCGACAAGGGCGCGCATGGCCGGATTTATCTGCCTTTGGACGACTTGGCGCGCTTCGGCCTCGACGAGAGCGCGATTCTGAGCCGTCGCGTCAGCGCCGAGTTTCGCGCCTTGATGCATTTTCAGGTGGAGCGCGCGCGCGCCTTGATGCTGACCGGCGCGCCGTTGGGCTGGCGTTTGCCGGGGCGCGTCGGCATCGAGATCCGCGCCATCGTTGCAGGCGGTTTGACGATCTTACGCAAGATCGAAGCCGTCGATTACAATGTCTTCGAACGTCGGCCCGTGCTGCGCCCGCTCGACTGGCCGGCTATCGTGTGGCATGCTCTCGTTCGTCCGCTCTAACGTTTCATGATGCGGGAAACAACACCCCACATCATGAAACGTTAGCCTTCCACGCCCTCCCCCCTTCGCCCCCCCTCGCGGGGGGTTCCTGTTATGAACCCCGACCCGAGCCCCGAAGCCTACTGCCTGCAAAAAACCATCGCCAGCGGCTCCAGCTTTTATTACAGCTTTCTCTTCCTCGAACCGGAACGTCGCCAGGCGATCACCGCCTTGTACGCCTTCTGCCGCGAGATCGACGACGTCGTGGACGAATGCTCCGATCCGAATCTGGCGCGCGCCAAATTGGCGTGGTGGCGCAGCGAAATCGCCGCCCTGTATCGCGGCCAGCCCAGCCACCCGATCGCGCGCGCCTTATCGTCCGTCATCCCGCGCTTTTCGCTGCCGCAGGAATTGCTGATGGAAATCGTCGACGGCATGGAAATGGACCTCGACCAAAACCGTTATCCCGATTTCAAATCCTTGCACTTGTATTGCTATCGCGTCGCCAGCGTGGTCGGTCTGCTGTCCGCCGAACTGTTCGGCTACACGGATCGCCGCACCCAGCAGTACGCCCACGATCTCGGCTTGGCGTTTCAACTCACCAACATCATCCGCGATGTCGGCGAAGACGCGCGCCGCGGGCGCATTTATTTGCCGCTGGACGAGCTTGAGCGCTTCGGCGTCAGCGAAACCGACATACTGCAAGCACGCTACTCCGACAATTTCCGCCGCCTGATGGAGTTTCAAGTCGCGCGCGCCAACGAGACCTACGCCGGCGCGCTGGCGAAACTCCCCACCGTCGACCGCAAGCCGCAGTTACCTGGATTGATTATGGCGTCGATCTACCGCAGCCTGCTCGACGAAATCCGTCGCGATGGCTGCCAGGTGCTCGACCGCCGCACCTCGCTGACGCCGCTACGCAAACTGTGGCTCGCCGCTAAAACCTGGTGGCGCGCATGAGCCTAGAAAAAGCAGTTGTCCACGAAAGACACGAAAAGCACGAAAATAATCGAAGGCAGGCTCGCCTTTCGGCTTTCACCCGTCGGCTGAATAAGCTCTCGATGCAAGCGATTGTTTTTGTTCGTGTCTTTGGTGTTTTTCGTGGACAACGGAGGTTTTTGGGATGAGTGCTCCAACCCGTATTGCCGTGATCGGCGGGGGCTACGCCGGCTTGGCCGCCGCCGTGGAACTGAGTCATCATGGACGGCAGGTCGATGTGTTCGAAGCCTCGCGCGTCCTCGGCGGTCGCGCGCGCGCCGTGCGCTTGGGCGAGCTCACGGTCGATAACGGGCAGCATATTCTGATCGGCGCTTACCGCGAAACCTTGCGGCTGATGCGCTGCGTCGGCAGCGACCCGGACAAACTATTGCGCCGCCTGCCGTTGCGCCTCGAATTTCCGGGCGAGTTCCGCATGGTCGCGCCGCGTTGGCCGGCGCCGCTGCACACCGCCGCCGCCTTGCTCGGCGCGCGCGGCATCGACTGGCACGAGAAATGGGCGGCGCTGCGCCTGATGATGCGCTTGCAGCGCGACAACTTCCGCATCGTGCCGGATATGACGCTCGGCGCTTGGCTCGATCGCCACGCCATACCGTCCCGCCAGCGCCGACTTTTGTGGGAGCCGTTGTGCATCGCCGCGCTGAACACGCCCAGCGAACGCGCTTCGGCGCAAGTGTTCGCCCATGTGCTGCGCGATAGCCTCGCCGCCGACCGCGCCGCGAGCGACCTGCTGCTGCCGCAAACCGATCTGACCAGCCTCTTCCCCG
>DATETD010000446.1:0-7778 GCA_035283885.1 Rhodocyclaceae bacterium | reverse complement strand
GCGTATCGGCGGGCAGCGCCGGGCCTGCGCCGCCGCAGGCCGTATGAAAATCCGCGAGCACCGCGGCGGGCGAGACATCGAAGCGTTGCCGCATACGCTGCAACACGCGCGGCGCTACGGCCTGCGGAAAGTCCGGCGTGGCGCAAAAGCGCGCAAAGCCGCCGATCGCGATCAGCGCACGCCATGAAAACTCCGTTTGGGTCAGATGCCAGAGCGCGCCTAAGGAATGGCCGACAACGATTAGCGGCGTGGTTGGCGGCGCGGTTTGCGGTAACTGGGCCGGGCCGAAATAGCCCAGATCCGCGACTTCGATCTCGCAACCGTCGAGCAACGGCACGACTTCGCGCCATAGGCCGGCGTCGTATCCCCAGCCATGCAGCAAGCAAATGCGCGTCGCCGTGCGCGGGGTGTTTGCGTTGTTGTTAGGGGAATTCGCAAGCATAATGCGAAGTCTCTGCGAGCCGGTCAAAGCCCCTGCATGCGCGTGCTGGTTTAGTGCTGCGGATTTTCGAATACGGCGTGTAACGACGGCGCTTCGATCGCGCGGTCGAACCAGGTTTCGACTTGATCCAGGCTCGCCGCGGCGATGCGTGCAGCAAGCTCGTCGGGCAGCGCGCCGAAGCGTTTGGCCAGCAGGCGACGCAACGCGAGAGCTTCGCCCTGTTGCAAACCCTGCTGCACCCCTTGCTGCACCCCTTGCTGCAAGCCTTGCAGTAAGCCCTGCTGTAGGCCTTTCTCGATGCCGATTTGTTCCACGGAGGAGATATAACGCATTTTGCCTATCCTTTCGATCTGTTCGATATTGCGGTGCAGGGCGTGTTTCAGGTGCGGCGGCAGTTGCATCATCCAGTCCAGCACCAGAAACAAATCGATAATGCGCTGCTTGTCCCAGCCGCGGCGGTAGAGCAGTTGCACCAGCTTCCATTTTTCCGCATAACGCGACTGCATGTCCTTGCGCGTGGCGCGCGTCAGCAGGCTGGCCAAGGTCACCAATGCGAACGGATTAGTATCGTCGTGCAAGGCCTCTTCTTGGCCGAGGTAGTCGGTGAGCTTGGCGATCGGGAATTTCAACGAAAGCTCGCAGCCGAGCAATTCGAACGCATAGACATCCGGTTTCCAATGCGGCGCGTCGTCCACCAATACCGCCATGCTCGCCACCGGGGTGCGGTAGCGGTCGAAGATGCGGTAATTATAAACGTACATGCGTTGCGGAAATTCCTTTTCGTGCTGGCCCTGGATTTCGATATGGATGTAAATCCAGCTTTCGCCGCCGTCGAGCAACGTGACGCGCACCAGCTTATCGAGGATGCGCTTGCCGTGCTCGGCCTCCTGGATTACGGTGCGCAGTTCCTGGTCGAGAAACACGTATTCCTTGCTCCAGTCGATCTGCGCATGCGCCGCCGCAAAGTAGAACTCCATGAATTCCGGAAAATAGCGCTCGACGGCCTCTTTCCACGGGCTGTCGTAATCGTCCGCAGGGGTGTCGGTTTCGATGTCCATAACTCGTATTGTATGCGTTCGGCGACCGTCCCGTCAGCGCCGACTTTTAAAGTTCCGGAAAGCTGCGTATCAGCCAGGCTGCGGCTTCGTCGATGCCGCTGACGATGGGGCGCGGCGGGGCGGTTTGTCGCCATAGGGCTTCGAGTTGCGGGATAAAGTCGCCGTTCGTCAGTTGTGCGCGCGTGAGTTCGGCGCAGCGACCGTGACGTTCGAGCCAGGCGACGAGGTGCGCGGTTTCGGGCCAGTCCGGGCGTTCGAGATACAACAGCGGAATGCCGTTGCAGGCGGCTTCGGCGAAGGTTCCATAGCCGGGCTTGGTGACGACCGCATCGACGCCGGCGAGCAGTTGCGTAAAGTCGATCGGCTGCCGGTCGAACGGACGGATATCGGCGCGCTCGATGTTCCAGTCGTGCGGAACCAGCCAGGTGAGCCCTGGGGTTTGCGGCCAGTCGGCGATGGGGATGGGGAAGTCAATGCCGCCCATGGCGATGACGACCCAGCGGTGCTGTGGATCGAGATCCAGCGTAGCGGCGATCGCTGCGCGTTGGCGTGGGGCGAGGCGCGCAATCGGGCCGACGATCTGCCGTGCGGCGAAGTCGTCCATCGGCAGTCCGGGGGTAATGCGCAGAAAGGCTTGGGCGCTGTTATAGGCGGCGAGGATTTGACGATGGATAGGCTGCGCCCAGGCTTGAGCGGCGTAATAGTGGGCGAACAGGTCGGCCCAGTTCAGCGAGCACATGCCGACCGCAGGGCAGCCGAATTTTGCGGCGGCGGCGAGCGGCAGGTAGCCGGCGTTGGCGAGCAGCGCATCGACGCGCTGCGCTTGCAGCCACTCGGCTTCGGCGGCGACGCGTTGCGGCCAATCGCGGTGAAAATCGCGATACCGCTGCGCGCTGGCGTCGAGGTCGATATCGACGGCGTTATGCATCGCGAAGCCGAAATCGCGCGCTTCGACAATATGCGCGAATGCCGCGTCGATGCGTTTGGCAAGTACGGCGCGCGGTAGGGCGCTGCGCACGCTGAGTCGCAGCGGCGCACGCGCGCATAGCGCATTGAGTACGGGAGCGGTTTGCGCGAGATGACCGTAGCCGTGCGCGCTGATATCGACCAGTAGATGCATAAGCTCAGTCCTTGCGATACAGGCGCAGTCGTTCGCTTTTGTCGCCGGGGCGCGAGGTTTCGCGCAGTAGGCTCCAGCCGGGGCGGTGGCTGTCGATGTGCGGCGCGGTTTGGACGATCAGCAGGCGGCAGGCGTGGGCTTGGGATGGGTCGGCGGCGACGGTGCGTATGTTATTGAAGTAGTCGAGCGAGGCGCGTTGCGCCGGGCCGAGGTCTTGGCGGGCGATGCAGCCGTCGGCGCTGGACTGTGCGAGCGCCTGCGCTAAGTCGGCGCTGACGCGACGGTAGCTTTTGCCGTAATCGATCCACGGCAGCCAGAGCGTCACCAGCAATATCCATAATGCGGTCAGGCCGATGCTCCAGCGTGCGGCGGCGCGCCACGGCGAGCGTGGGGTGAAGATCATGATCGCGATCCAGGCGATACTGACGGCGATCGCCAGGGTGAGCGCCCAAGGCGAGAACTGGGCGATGAAGTCGGGCGTGGGTTTGCTGAAGTTTTTGGCGATGCGCGCGGGTTCGCCGGTGGACATGGCGTAAGCGCCGAGCCAGATCAACGCGGCGGCGAGCGTAAAGGTCATCATGCCGAACCAGTCGAATGCATTCGCCGCGCCGCGTCGCAAGCGGTTCGCTCCCTGGGCGGCGAGCAGGGTCAGCGGCAGTAGCGTCGGCAATAGCGTGGCGGTCTTGGCCGGAGCGCCGAAGAAGCTTAACAGTCCGAGCACCGTGGCGGCCAGCGGCAACAGCGTCGGCGAGCGTAGCAGCCGATGGCGCTCCAGCCAGAGTCGCCATAAGGCCAGCGGCAACAGCGGCCAGCTTGCCCAGATCAGCAATTCGAGATGGTTGCGTCCGAATTCACCGAAGTTACGCGGGTCGAGGTGCGTCAGCAGCCGTCCGGCTTCGGTGCGCCAGCCTTGCTCGAATAGCTGCGGCGCCTCTCGGTATAGCAACCAAGGCCAAGGCAGGATCAAGATAAGTGCGCAAAGCACGGCGAGCGCTAACGCACTCAAGGTGGCTTTGGGGCCATGCTGACGCCAGCGCGGATGAAGCAGTAGCACTAGCGGGGTGACGATGGGCAAAATCAGGTTGTCGATGCCCGTGGCGAGAAAGCTTGTGCCGATGCCCAGGCCGATCAACGCACCGCTCGGCATGGGGTGGCGTCCGCGTTGCAGCCAGCGCGCAAGGCCCAGTAGCGCTAGCCCCCAGCCGCATAGCGCGGCGAGCGCCGGTTGTGCTTCGTGCATCGGGATCAGTAGGCCGAGCGCGCCTATCGCCAGTAGCGGCGCGGCGAGCGCGGCGCCGGCGTCGATGAGTTGGCGCGCGATCAGCGCCAGCAGGGCGAGAACGCCGGCGCCGAACAGCACCGAGGCGAGGCGCGCGGCGTTATGCCATTCCAGCCAAGGCGAAAAAAGCTGGCCGCACAGCGCGGCAAGCCAGTGATACAGCGGCGGCGTGAGCCATGGCTCGCCCGCGAGTTGCGGCGCCAGCCAGTGCCCTTGCGCGACGCTATACGCGAGGCCAAGGTTCACGGCGTCGTCGACTTTCCATAGGTCGTGCTGCAATGCGCCGCCGAAGAGAAACAGCGCGCACAGCAACAGCCCGCTCAATATGGCCAATCGAGGCGGCGGTGCGGGCGGCGGCGGGTGCAAGTCGAACATCATGGATTGTGCGCGTGTTCCTGCTGGCGGGCCCCAAAAAAACGGTTCGAAATCCGGACATGAAAAAGGCAGCCCGCAGGCTGCCTTTGTTCGAAGGGGTGTGGCCCCCCTGGCTGCTTAGGCGATCGAGGGATCAGGAGGCTTTTTTGCCGTACTTCTGACGGAAGCGCTCGACGCGACCGGCGGTGTCCACAATCTTCTGCTTGCCGGTGTAGAACGGATGGCAGGACGAGCAGACTTCGACGTGAAGCGGCTTGCCACGGGTTGAGCTGGTTTCGAATTTATTGCCGCAGCTACAGCTCACTTCGATAGCAACGTAATTCGGATGGATATTTGCTTTCATTTTATTTCCTTTCGGGCGCGACGCCGATGCAATTCGGTCGATGGAGTCGGTTGAGTTGTCCGGCCAACGAAGCCGCGCATTATTCCCTATTTTTCCGTGACATGCAATCCGGACGAGGGGTAAATCGACAGTTTCGTTGGTCTGGAGCGAATCGATGGGGTGTGATGGGGTGCGATGGAGTGTATTTAGGCCTAGCTTCGGCGCATGGCGTCGAAGAATTCGCCGTTGTTCTTGGTGGCTTTGACTTTGTCGAGCAGGAATTCCATCGCTTCCATGTCGTCCATGTTGTAGAGCAATTTGCGCAAGATCCACATTTTTTGCAGCACCGCCGGCACCAGCAGCAATTCTTCGCGGCGCGTGCCCGAACGATTGACGTTGATCGCGGGATAGACGCGCTTCTCGGCCATGCGGCGATCCAGATGGATTTCCATGTTGCCGGTGCCCTTGAATTCTTCGTAGATCACGTCGTCCATGCGCGAGCCGGTCTCGATCAAGGCGGTAGCGATGATGGTCAGCGAGCCGCCTTCTTCGATATTGCGCGCCGCGCCGAAGAAACGCTTGGGTTTTTGCAAGGCGTTGGAGTCGACGCCGCCGGTCAGCACCTTGCCCGAGGCGGGCTGGACGGTGTTGTAGGCGCGCGCGAGCCGCGTTATCGAGTCGAGCAGGATCACCACGTCTTTCTTGTGTTCGACTAGGCGCTTGGCCTTTTCTATCACCATTTCGGCGACTTGCACATGGCGCGTCGCGGGTTCGTCGAAGGTCGAGGCGATGACTTCGCCCTTGACGGTGCGCGTCATTTCGGTGACCTCTTCGGGACGTTCGTCGATCAGCAGCACGATCAAGGTCACGTTGGGATGATTGGCGGTGATGGCGCGCGCGATATGCTGCATCATCACCGTCTTGCCGCTCTTGGGACTGGCGACCAGCAGACCGCGCTGACCCTTGCCGATCGGCGCGATCATGTCGATCACGCGACTGGTGATGTTCTCCTCGCTGCGCACGTCGCGTTCCAACAGCATATGCTCCGTCGGGTGTAAAGGCGTCAGATTTTCGAACAGAATCTTGTGCTTGCAGGCTTCGGGTGCTTGGCCGTTGACGCGATCCACCTTGACCATGGCGAAATAGCGCTCGCCGTCCTTCGGCGTGCGGATCTCGCCTTCGATGGTGTCGCCCGAGTGCAGATTGAAACGACGGATCTGGCTGGGGCTGATGTAGATGTCGTCGGTGCTGGACAGATAGGAGGCTTCCGGCGAGCGCAGAAAGCCGAAACCGTCGGGCAGCGTTTCCAGAACGCCATCGCCGAAGATGGATTCGCCTTTTTTAGCTTGGTTTTTCAGTAGCGCGTAAATCAGTTCTTGCTTGCGCAGTCGGTTGGCGTTTTCGATGGAGTTGGCCGCCGCCATTTCCAATAACTGGCTGACGTGATGGGCTTTTAGCTCGGATAATTGCATGGACTACCTGTGAATGATTCCCGGTGCGCATGACCGGTAGGACGATGGAAAACGGAGGGAGTTTGAAGCTGAAGCTGGGAAATATCGAGGCGGAGCGAAAGGCGGGGATGCGTGTTGCTCGGACATCCCGGCGCTTTGCCGACGGCGCATCGGGTTGGGGGCAAGCGGTCTATGTTCGACCTTTGTCTAACCGTGCTGCGCCGAAACTGCGTCTGTACGAGTCGAGTTTACGTTACTTGCGTTGTTTGCGTTACTTGCGTTGTATGCGCAGGCTGTCGAGGCTGCGATCCAACGTCGACCCGGGTCGACCCGGGTCGACCCGGTCGGACGCCGGGCCGCAATGTAGCGCGATCAGAGATGGCTGTCAATAAAAGCAGTCAGTTGCGTCTTCGATTTGGCGCCGACGATCTGATTTTCGACGTTGCCGTCCTTGAACAGCAGCAGGGTGGGGATGCCGCGAATGCTGAATTCGCTGGGGGTCTTGGGGTTGTCGTCGATATTGATTTTGGCGACTTGCAGTCGACCGGAATACTCCTTGGCGATGTCTTCGAGGATCGGGGCGATGGCGCGGCACGGGCCGCACCATTCGGCCCAGAAGTCGAGCAAGGTGGGCAAAGAGGCTTCGAGCACGTCGCTCTTGAAGCTGCTGTCGGTAACGTGAATGATATGTTCGCTCATGGATTCCTCGGGATGATGGAGTTCGGGCGCCGTGGTGACGGACGGTTGGAACAGAGGTTTATCGAGATAAATCAGTGGGTTGGCAGGAGTATTACGGGATGAGGCGGTGCGCGACGAGATACGAAAACACGACGAAGCATGTCGATGAATATCCCAAGTCGCGACTCGCTTTCAATTTCTCGGAAGGTTTCGACCTACGGTGTAGGGTGCGAATGCTAACAAAAAAAATCGCCGCCGGGGATGCCGGGCGATCCGATTCCGGCGCGTCGGTGATACATTTGCGTACCGAGACAAGAAGGAGCACTGCTATGACTTACGTGGTTACCGAATCCTGCATCAAATGCAAATATACGGATTGCGTCGATGTTTGCCCAGTGGATTGTTTTCACGAGGGACCGAATTTTCTGGTGATCGACCCGGACGAATGCATCGATTGCACCCTGTGCGTGGCCGAGTGTCCCGCAGAAGCGATTTTCGCCGAGGACGATTTACCCGCCGGGCAGGAGCATTTTACCGGCCTGAACGCCGAGTTGGCGAAGAAATGGCCGGTCATCGCCGAACGCAAAGCGCCGCCGCCCGATGCGGACGAATGGCGGCAAAAGACCGGCAAATTCGATTTGCTCGAACGTTGATTTATTGATATTTGGATATTTTATGTCAGGTAATACCCTGGGCCGTTTGTTCTGCGTCACCTCGTTCGGCGAATCGCATGGACCGGCCATCGGTTGTGTGGTGGACGGCTGTCCGCCGGGGCTGGAGTTGAGCGAAGCCGATATCCAGCAAGAATTGGATCGGCGCAAGCCCGGCACTTCGCGTCATGTGACGCAACGCCGCGAGCCCGATAGTGTGGAGATTTTGTCGGGCGTGTTCGAAGGCCGCACCACCGGCACGCCGATCGGCCTACTGATTCGCAATCAGGATCAGCGCAGCAAGGATTACGGCAATATCGCCCAAACCTTCCGCCCGGGCCATGCCGACTACAGCTATTGGCAGAAATACGGCATACGCGATCATCGTGGCGGCGGGCGTTCG
>DATETD010000445.1:0-3605 GCA_035283885.1 Rhodocyclaceae bacterium | reverse complement strand
CAATTGCTGCTAGGCGCAGGACTCGCCGCGCTGCTGCTCGCCGCCCGACTGGCGCAGCGGCAAGGCGTGCAACTACATTTCGACGAGCGCGACCTGCTGCGCCTGGTCGATTTCAGCGCCATCGCCGCAATCGCGCTCGTGCTCGGCCTACCGGCGACTCAGGGGCTGCCGCAGGGCCTGCTGCTCGCCTTCGGCTGGCTGCCGCCCGCGCTCTATCCGCTGTATGCGCTCGGCTTGCTGCATCGTCTGCCGGTCCGCTTGCGCCATCTCGCGTGGTCGCTGCGCGGCTCGCGCCATCCGCAGGCCGAACGGCCGATCGACCTCGCGCCCGCCTACTTCGCACTGACCTTGCTCGCGGCGACGATACTCGCCCCGGCCAAACCGGCCTTATTCTGGGGCTGCGCCGCCTTGCTGTTGCTGTGGTTGTTTTTCTCCTTGGTCGCACCTCGGCGCATCCGCGCGTTTATGCTCGCCGCCGGCGTTGCGCTGGTTTTGGGATGGACGGTCAATCGCGGCCTGGAATCCGCCCATGGTATGCTGGAGCAATGGGTGGTCGAACTGTTGAGCGGCGGCGCGGACACCGATCCCTATCATAGCCAAACGCGCATCGGCGACGTAGGCCGCATCAAGCTATCCGAAACCATACTCTGGCGCGTCAAACAAAGCGCGCCGCCGGAGGTCCCGCTACGGCTGCGCACGGGCGTCTTCGTCAACTTCGATGGCAGCGCCTGGAATGCACGCCACGACGCCTTTCAGCCGATTGGCGTGACGACTAACGGCGTAGCGCGCTGGACATTGCAAGGCGAAAGCCGCCAAGGCGTCGCGCTGCTGCCTATGCCCTTGCACGCCGGAAGCATCGTCGGCCTCGCCGCCGGCGGCAGTCTCGTCGAACGCAACGAGCTCGGCGTGGTGCGCCTATCGCATGCGCCGACGATCGTCGAATTCGGTATAGCCGCCACGGCTCCGGCCCCGCTTTCGCCGCCGCACGCCGCCGACCGCCAACTGCCGCCGCGTTACCGCAAGCTGCTCGCGCGCCTGCCCGAACTGGCCGCGCTGCAAACGCTGCCGCCGGCCCAACGTCTCGCCGCGCTCGAAGCCTGGTTCGCCGCACATTTTCGTTACACTCTGTTTCTCGGCGACAATACAGGCGACAATACAGACGGCGGACGCGATATCGAACGCTTCCTGCTGCACGACCGCGCGGGTCATTGCGAATACTTCGGCGCCGCCACCGTGCTGCTGCTGCGCGCGCTCGATATCCCCGCGCGCTATGTCACCGGCTATTCGCTGCAAGAATACAGCCGCCTCGAAAACGCCTACTTAGTCCGCAGCCGCCACGCCCACGCCTGGGCCGAAGCCTGGATCGACGGCCAATGGCGCGAAATCGACACTACCCCCAGCACTTGGCTCGCCGCCGAAGAAGACAGCATCGCCTTCTGGCGCCCCGCCGCCGACCTGCTCGCCTACGCCTGGCATCGCTTGCGCGTATGGCGACAACACTTCGAAGCGCCGCAAGGTTATGCCTGGGGTTTAAGCGGCGCGGGATTGGCGCTAGCGTTCTGGTTGCTATGGCGGCGACGGCGACCCTTGCGCCGCTTATCGCCTGCGGCGAAATTCACCATCGTTCTCAAGCCTGCGCAAACGGCGTTTCAGGCATTGGAGCAACATTACGCCGCGCAAGGCTTGGGACGACATCCGACGGAACCGGCGCGCCGCTGGCTGGCACGGATAGAGCCGTTAAGCCGGGCGGAGGGGGATGAACTGGAGCATGCGCGACGCGTGGTCGAGAGGCTTTATCGGGCGGTTTATGGGGATGGGGGGTGAAAGTCGGCGCTGGCGGGACGGGTGGGGGGCGATGAAAATTCCGTTGACTTTTGTCTCTGACCCGATAACAATCGCGGTTATTGCTGCTGGAGATGTTGTTCGGGTGAAATTACCCGTATCCTCGTTACAATTATGTAAACACCGCCCTCACGGCGGCTTATTCAACGAGGTTTATCCGCCTAGTGCGTGTTCCGACGAAACCTGCCAGCTGGTCCAATTCAAGCCCACCGGTGAGTCCATGAAATCCGCCATGCCGACCGTCGATTGCGAATGCCGTAGCCTGCCTTCGTTTGCTTATGAGATAAAGGACTACGGCAGCGAAATGGAAGCCCCGTTCAGCCGCTTGATGAAACGCGTGAAATGGCGCCACGTCAACGGCGAGGACCAGGTTTACCGCTGCGAGCAGTGTGGCTGCATGTGGCAGGTGACAAGCCATCAGGTTTACGCCTATTACGACTGGGGCGTGGTGGACCTCCACCGCATTGAGCCGTCCGCCGGAGGGAATCTAGTCGCATCGTTGCCGCTGGGAGTCCCCGTCCGCCTCAATATCGCAAGCTTGGGACAAATATTCACGCCCGCGCCCCTCGTCGACGCCATGCTTGCTTTGCGTCGAAATTGTTGCCGCGTGCTGGAACCGTGCTGCGGCAACGGGGCCTTTTACGGCAAGCTCACGGGAAGCGTCGCCATCGAGGTGGATGCGGCCATTGCGCCTGCCGGCTGCCTGATCCAGGATTTTTTCGACTTCCCGGAAAGCGACGAAAACCGGTTCGAGACCGTCATCGGCAGTCCGCCCTATGTCTTTGCCAAGAACATCCATTACCAAACTCGCACCCTGCTTCGTTCGGAACGGCTCGGGGAAGGAGCCAACTTGTACCTCTTTTTCATCGAAAAAGCGGTGCGCCACCTCGCACCGGGAGGCGAGCTGATTTTTCTCACACCCCGCGCCTTTCTCCAAGACAGGCAAAGCGCGAAGCTGAACCAATGGCTATACCGAGTCGGCAGCGTCACGGACGTTATCGACTTGGGCGACACTTGGATGCCAGCGAAAAACGTTCCGGATTACCTGGTCTGGCGATTCGAAAAGGATTGCACGGACCGAACAACCCGTTACGCAAAAATCGATGGCAAGGGCGCGCTGGAAGAGGCGCTATGTTCGCTCGAATGGCAAACCCGTACCTTCACCTCGCAGGGCGGGCGCTTGACGTTTGCCTTCTAGAGCTCGTTAGGGACCTCCTGGAATTTAACCCATAGATGGAGTGGTGGAGGTGGGCTTGATGTCGACAAACTGTCTTGACTCAGAAAAGAAGGGTAAAAGGGTCGGAGTCGATTAAGGATACGCACTGCGATCAATGTCGTTCAGATGGAATTACCCGTACCCCCGTAGCGTAGATTCGAGCATTCGAACTGCGGTGCGGCGGCAACGCAACGATGCTAGATCGCTCCGAAAGTCGGCGCTGGCGCGACGGATCGCCGATGGTTCAAGGCGATCCGTCAATACAAGCTTACTGCATGCCAGCCCAAAGCTGAATATCGCCTTCGTCGAACGCCTCGTCCAAACCAGCCGCAGCGACGGCTCGCTTTTTGGGACGATCGCATGAGTTAACCCTGGCTTCGCCGAGGGATTGTTACTGGTGCAATGCCAGTCAATCTGCCTCATATTGGTGCAGAATTGCGTCCCGATCGGCGTTGCCGCCCCTGTCGAAGGCGGATCGCCAGCGCGCTACGTGCATTGGCATGGGGCTTGCGAGCAAAACCGGCATGGAACCTCATGACCCCCAAGC
>DATETD010000444.1:0-4799 GCA_035283885.1 Rhodocyclaceae bacterium | reverse complement strand
TCCGGCGGCGCGGGCGTCGGCGCTTTGCTCGCGATGCTGTTCGGTCTGGCCGGATTCGGCATCGCGGGGTTTTCGTTTCTCGGCGCTTTATCCTCGATGCTGCTGATTTTCGGCTTGGCGCACGGCGACGGCAGTTGGACGCAAACGCGGCTGCTGCTCACCGGCGTGGTGGTCGCGGCGGGCTGCGGCGCGGTGGTCGCGCTGATCCTCACCATCGCACCCGAACAAAAAATCCACGGCATGCTGTTCTGGCTGATGGGCGATCTATCGCAAGCCGTCGACGCCGCGCCCGCGCTGGCCGCCTTGGCGCTGGTGCTGCTCGTCGCCTTGCCGTTCGCGCGCGAACTCAATCTATTGGCGCGCGGCGCCGAGCAAGCGCTCGCGCTCGGCGTCTCGGTCAAGGGACTGCGCCGACTGGTGTATCTGGTCGCCTCGCTCGCCACCGCCGTCGCCGTCACCACCGCCGGTTCGATCGGCTTTATCGGCCTGATCGTGCCGCATTTGGTGCGACTCGCGCTCGGCAACGACCAGCGCCTGCTGCTCCCCGCCGCCACGCTCGCGGGCGGCAGCTTGCTGGTGCTGGCCGACACCTTGGCGCGCACCGTGGTCGCGCCGATCCAACTGCCGGTCGGCGTGCTCACCGCACTGATCGGCGTGCCGGTGTTTCTCTATCTATTGAGTCGGAGCGCGAAATTATGATGCTGCAAACGCGCGCGCTGACCGTCAGCATCGGCCCGCATCGCGTTTGCACCGCGCTCGATCTCGATCTTGCGCCCGGCGAACGGCTGGCGATTCTGGGCCGCAACGGCGCGGGCAAGTCGACCTTGCTGTCTACGCTCGCCGCCTTACGCCCCGCCGATGCGGGTGAGATTCGGCTCGACGGCAAATCTTACGCAGCACACGGCTTGCGCGCCGCCGCCCGCTTGCGCGGCTGGCTGGGCCAGGATCGCGGCGACGCCTTCGCCAGCACCGTGCTCGAAACCGTGCTCACGGGCCGTCATCCGCATCTCGGCCGTTGGTCGTGGGAAAGCGCGGCGGACAGCGCCATCGCCGGCGCCGCGCTCGCGACTATGGGCTTGGCCGGGATGGAGCAGCGCGAAATCCGCACGCTTTCGGGCGGCGAACGCCAGCGCGCCGCGATCGCCACCTTACTCGCGCAACAGCCGCGCCTGTATCTGCTCGACGAACCGCTGGCCTATCTCGACCTGAATCACCAAATCGCCACCTTGGAATTGCTCGCCGAGCGCGCACGCAGCGAGCACGTCGCCATCGTCATGGTGCTGCACGACCCGAACTTCGCGCTGCGCTACTGCGACCGCGCCTTGCTGCTGTTCGGCGACGGTCGCCATTGCGAGGGCCAAGTCGCCGACGTCATCACCGCCGCCAGCCTGTCGCAACTCTACGGTCACCCGATGCGCCGCGTCGCCGATCCCGCCTTGAGCCATCCGCTCTTCGTGCCCGCATAAATTCGCCCCCAGGAGCCACCGTATGACACAGTCGGACGACAAGAACAGCCGCCATCTAGCGCGCATGCAGCGCAAAAAAGACCTGATCGACCACAAAATCGCCACGGCCGCCGACGAACGCGGCCTATTTTTAATCCATACCGGCAATGGCAAGGGCAAATCCTCCGCCGCCTTCGGCGTGGTGGCGCGCGCGCTCGGCCACGGCATGAATGTCGTCGTGATCCAGTTCGTCAAAAGCCGCTCCGACACCGGCGAAGAAGCCTTTTTCCGCCGCCAGCCCGGCGTGACCTGGCATGTGATGGGCGAAGGCTTCACCTGGGAAACGCAAGACGCCACACGCGACACCGCCGCCGCGCAAGCCGCCTGGGATACGGCGCAACAGGCATTCGCCGACCCCGAGGTCGATCTGCTCGTGCTCGACGAATTCACCTACGCGCTCAAATATCGCTGGCTGGCGCTCGACGACATGCTCGCCGCGATCGCCGCACGCCCCCGCCGGCAGCATCTGATCGTCACCGGACGCGCCGCGCCGCCCGAACTGATCGCCGCCGCCGACACCGTGACCGAGATGAGCTTGATCAAACACGCCTTCCAAGCCGGCGTCAAAGCGATGCCGGGCATCGAATATTGATGCGTTCGCTATGGTTGCTTGTCATGCTGCTGCATGGCCTTGCCGCGCAGGCGGCTACATTATTCGGCGTCGTCAGCGACCGCGCGGCGCCCGTCGCCGCCGAAGCGGCGCGCCTTCATCTGGCCGCCTATCCGCGCGACCGCATCGTCTTGCGCACGCCGGCGCAACTGATGGCGGCCAAAGATAGCGAGCTGCGCCGCTGGCTGACCGCCGATAGCGTGCTCGCCGTCGCGGTCTTCGGCGACCCAGCGCGACGGCTGATCGAGGCGCTGGGGCGCACGCCGCCGCCACGTCTCTTGGCGCTCAACGGCGATCAACGCCTGACGCAGATGAGCCGCCCTAGCGTAGCGAACCTCGGCGCGGCGAACGACAGCCGTCTCGCCATCGCCGACTTTTCGAGCGAGACCTTGCGCCAATTGACGAGCGAAGCGCCGCCCGAAGCCGCCTTGGTCGCCGCACGCGCTCATCCCGGCGTTGCGGCTTGGCTTGCGGCGCGGCAGATGTGGCAAGCCGGCGGCGTCGATAATATTGCCGCGCTTTACGCCCACATGCTCGGTCATGGCGAGCTGCCGGCGCCACGCGCCGAAGCGGCGTTGCGCCTGCGCGTGGCCAGCGCCGAGCGGCTCGACGATGCCGCCTGGAACAGCCGTCTGCTGCCCGCCGGCCCGGCCTTGGCGGTGCTCGACTTATCGAATAGCGAAACCGGCGTTGCCGCTGCGCTCTGCGCCGAATCGCGTCGCCAGGGTCTGCCCTGCGCCGAAGTGCTGACGCGCTGGGGCAGCGCCTCGCGCACGGCGGTCGAGCGTCTGCCCGAACTGCTCGCGCCGGCGCGAGCGGCGGCGATTATCGTGTTGCAAGACTTCGTCGTCGGCGCGGCGGAGCATCGCGCCGCCGTCACCGCCGCCTTGGCCAAGCTCGATGTGCCGGTGTTCAAAGCGATCCGCTTGACCGAGCGCACGGCGCTGCAATGGCGGCTGTCGCCGGACGGCTTGCCGCCGGATTCGGTGCAATACCGCGTCGCCCTGCCCGAACTGCAAGGCAGCGGCCAGCCCATCGTCGTCGCCGCCGCCGGGCGTAGCGCCACCGATGCGCCGACCGGCGTCGAACTGCGCCGTAGCGAACCGCAAGCGGCGGAAATTCGCCGTTTGATTGCCCGCGTCGCCCGCTGGCGCGCGCTGGCGACCAAGCCGAATCGCGACAAGCGCCTGGCCATCGTCTATTACAACCATCCGCCGGGACGACAAAACATCGGCGCCGACAATCTCGACGTCCCCGCCTCCTTATTTCATCTGCTGCAACGGCTCAAGGCCGAAGGCTATCGCACCGGCGAGCTGCCGCCATCGCCCGAGGCCTTACTCGAACTGATCATGCAGCGCGGCGTGAATCTGCCCGAGGATCGGGCCGCCTTGCGCGACTTGGCGCTCAAGGTCGAGGGCGTCGATCAGCGCGACTACGCGCGCTGGCTCGCCGCCTTGCCGCCGCGCATTCAGGGCGAGATGGTCGAAGGGCCGCTGGGCCGCTTGCATGCCGAAGTGCTGGAAGCCGAACGCGCGGGCGAGTGGAGCCTCGGCCGTCGCCGCGTCGTCGGCGCCATGAAGGAATTGCATCATCTGGTCGAAGGCGCGGATCATCCGCGCCGCCGTCGCGCCAGCGCCGACTTACACCGGCTCGAAGCCGCTTATCTGGCCTGCCTAGCCGATAAAGCCAAGTCACGTTGCGCCGCGCTCGGCGCGCTTAAACAGCGCATCGTCGCTCACGGCGTCGAAGGGCTACGCGGCTGGGGACCGGCGCCGGGTCGCGTGATGGTCGCAGGCGAACGTCTGCTGACGCCGGGGCTGATCTTCGGCAATATCTTTATCGGCCCGCAGCCGCCGCGCGGCTGGGAAGTCGATGAGGAGTTGCTGCACGCCAATACCAGCGTGCCGCCGCCGCATCAATACCTGGCGTTTTATCACTGGCTGCGCGATCGCTTTCGCGCCGACGCGCTGATCCATCTCGGTCGCCATTCGACCTACGAATTCCTGCCCGGCAAGGCGGTCGGCCTCAGCGCCGACGACTATCCGAGCCTGATCGCCGGCGATCTTCCGGGTATCTATCCGTATATCGTCGATGGCGTCGGCGAAGGGATACAGGCCAAACGGCGCGGTCTGGCGGTGATCATCGACCACCTGACGCCGCCGCTGGCCGCCACGCCGCTGTACGACCAACTGCTGGAACTGCGCCAAGTGGTCGAAAGCTACGAGGCGGCGAATAGCGACAGCCTCAAGGCCCAGGCGGCGCGCACGATGCGCGCACAGGTGATCGCACTGAATCTGCGCGCCGAACTCGAAGCCTCGATGGCCGATGTGTTGCAGGTGCGCGGCATCGGTTTCGAGGACGCCGACGACGACTTGCTTGCGCATGAGGTCGGCCATTACCTGACCAAGTTGCAGGAGAAATTCATGCCGCATGGTCTGCATGTCTTCGGCCGCGACTGGACGCCGCAGGCGCTGCGGCTGATGGGCGATTCGATGGCGCAGGTCGCCGGTGGGCATAACGCCGAGATCGCCCAGCGCCTCGCCGATTCGCCGCGCTTGGAGATGGACGGCCTACTGGCCGCGCTCGCCGGTCGCTATATTGCACCCGGCAAGGGCAACGATCCGCTGCGCTCGCCCGAGGCGCTGCCGACCGGGCGCAACTTCCACGCCGTCGACGGCGACCTC
>DATETD010000443.1:0-8856 GCA_035283885.1 Rhodocyclaceae bacterium | reverse complement strand
ATGCATGGAGCGATGCGCATGAATACCCGTATTGCCATCCTGTTCGCCCGCGCCGACAGTCATTACAAATCGATACCCGACTGCGACGTGTGGGACGCCGCACGCGATGCGCGGCGCTGGCCAGGCGGTTGCCCGATCGTTGCGCATCCGCCGTGCCGCGCATGGGCGGGATTACGTCATCTCGCAAAACCGCGTGCAGACGAAAAATCGCTGGCGCTGTGGTCGGTCGAGCAAATCCGCAGATACGGCGGAGTGTTGGAGCATCCGAAAAAATCGACACTCTGGCCCGTCGCGGGGCTACCGCGTCCCGGCGAGCGCGATTCGTGGGGCGGCTGGACATTGCCGATCCATCAGCATTGGTGGGGCCATCGAGCGGAAAAAGCAACGCTGCTCTATATCGTCGGCTGCGATCCGCATGACATTCCGCCGATCCCGATGGTGCTGGGTTGCGCGCCTTGCGTTGTCGGCACATCAGGCCGGCGGCGGGATGGTAGCAGATGGCGCCAGGGGGATGCCGGCTGGCGTCCGGAAATTTCAAAATCGGATCGCGAGCATACACCGATTGAGCTGGCGCGCTGGTTGGTGGAGCTGGCGCGCCGATGCATGCGAGGAGGTTGTCATGAGTAAATCGCTTGAACTTTACACGCGCGCGTTTATGAACCCCAGGGATAAACGCAGCGAGGAATACAAAGAGGGCGTGCGCGACGCGCTGCGCTTCAAGCTCGGCGAGTCGAAATTCATCCGCTGTAAATACGTCATGGGCACATGCAGAGCCGATGCGTGGTTTTCAGGGTGCGACGAGGGGTACAGGATTGCGCGCGACTACCAAGAAAAAGTCGGCGCTGGCGGGACGGATAAATCAAAATGAATCAACAGCTACTTGAAATAGCCATTACGGCAGTCCGAACGTATGCCGAGTCCCATCCAAGGCCGCCGCATGTGTCGCAGAAACAGGCGGCTGAGATGCTAGGAATCACTGCGCCGACGATGCGAAAACTGATCGCCGCCGGGACTATCAAACTCAACAAATGCGGATTGATCCCGATTATGGACGTTGATCGCGTTATTGCCGGACGGGATTAGACATCCGTCCGGCAATATCCGATGCGCTCGGATTGTAATACACCTGCGCCTGATTGATGTTGCTCCAGCCAAACGCTTTGCATAGATCGAGGATATGCACTCGCTGCGCCAATTGAGTAGCAGCATAGTGTCGGGAATCGTGAAACGTGAATCCAGATAGTCCGGCCCTCTCGCGCGCTCGCCGGAATAGGGCGTCGAGTGTTTGCGCTTTGACGCCGAATACTAATTTCGGATCGAATCCGCGCATAGACTGAATTAACCGCATCGCCTTTGGCGTCAATGGCACCTCACGCGGCTTGGTCTTTGTCACCGGTAGAATGCAATAATCGTCGTTGATGCGATCCCAGGTTAGTCCGCACAGTTCCCCCGCGCGCATTCCCGTTCGTAGCGCGACCATGAATGCCAGCGCGACCGCATGAGACACGTTCAAGCACGGCCCACGCCGATAACCGAGCGCACGCAAGACCCCTTTGATTTGCTCCCGCGTCAGTAGCACGTCTCGATGGTCGGGTTTAGTGGGTTTGCGAATGTCCTTAATCGGGTTCGACGCTATCCAGCGCCATTCCCGCCGCGCGGTTTCCAGGATCACGGAAAGTAGGGCGATTTCACGCAACACCGTTGCCGGCGCGACCTGCTTAGACCGCTCATTACGCCATTGCCCGAGGTCGTCGGGTGTTACTCTACCGATTGGGGAGGATGTGGGGAGGTGTGCGTCATCCAGCATTGCGCGGATACGGATTTTCTCCCAGCGCTCGCCGCGTTTCGTTGGGGATACCTCGCCAGCGTAGCGCGTCATCGCCTCGCCAAGCGTATGTTTTTCCCCCTCTGGGCGGCTGGAGGCCTTCCGTAACTCCAGTTCTTTGGCGGCCGCCCAGGCTTTTGCCTCTCGTTGCGTGCGGAATACCGCCGAATCACGCGCGCCCTTTACGCTGACCTGCGCTCGATATCCGTCCTTATATTTAGTGATTGACGCCATGGGGAGATTCGTGGGGAATTCATGGGGACATCACTATACAAAATGTTTCACATTATGTGAAATTAAGTGAAACATCGAATTTGTAACTCGATGTTTTTTCAGTATTTTTCACTTTATGTGAAAGCCAATGAAATCCTATGGTGCCGACAGTCTGAATCGAACAGACGACCTACCGCTTACAAGGCGGTTGCTCTACCATCTGAGCTATGCCGGCAAAAATGCGATTATAGCGAACCCCGATCAGGTTTGCTTCCGTTAAACTAGGCTCTTATTTCAAGCTATTTCTGCCTTATGGCTGCTCACTCGTCTGCCCCTCCACCTCTGTATATCGTCGTCATCGGCGCATCGGAAAAAAAAGTCAACGATTTGCTACCGTTTTTTTCCGATGCGAATACTCCGATACAGTTGAGTTGGGTGGAAACATCCTCTGCCTTACGTCAAGCACTACGCCGCCAACCGTGCGATGCGGCTTTATATATCCCCGAGCTTGTCGCATTTCCGATTCACTCGGTAGTACATGTCATCGACGACCTAGGCTTCGATATTCCGCTGATCGTCGTTGCCGATCCGCAAGATCGTTGCAGCACGCAACGTGCAATGCAAGCCGGCGCACGCGACGTGATCGATACCGACCATATCGAGCGTCTCGTGCCGGCCGTTGCTCGCGAGATCGGCGAAGCTCGCCATCGAGCCGATCACCGCGCGGCGCTCGAAATGCTGAAGGAAAGCGAAGCGCGATTTCGCGCATTGGCGTCCAATTTGCCGGGCATGCTTTTTCAGTTGCGGCGCGATACTCAGGGGGATTTTCGTTTTCTATATGTCAGCGAAGGCTGCCAGAAGTTGCTCGGCTTCAAGCAACAGGAACTGCTTGCTTCCGCCACCCGTCTGTTCGAGGCTTTCGACGCGCCGCAACGCCTCAGCCTGGAAAACGCCTTGAGCGAATCTGCCGACAAAGGCAGTTTGCTCAGTTGGGAAGGGCGTCTGCTCGATACCCAGAACGCTCATTGGGTCAATCTACGCTCCACCCCGTTGCATTTCGACAGCGGCGTCGTCGAATGGCTGGGCATCGCCACCAATATTTCGGAAAGCAAGCAAAACGAATTCGCGCTGCGCGACTCCCATCGCCGGCTGGCCGAGCTGACCGCCCATCTGGAAGTCATTAAGGAGGAAGAGCGCGAACGGATTTCGCGCGACATTCACGACGAGCTCAGTTCGATTCTAGTTTGCATTAAAATCGAAGCGTCTCAAATGATTGGCAAACTTTCCGATATCGACGACAAGCTGCGCGATAAGGCGCGCGTTATCGAAAGTCTGCTTGATCGGGCGATGGGAACGGCTAATCGAGTCGTACGCGAACTGCGTCCGGGTATCCTGAACGAATTCGGTCTAAGTGCGGCGATCGAGTCCCAGGCCGAGGACTTTTCACAACGTTTCGGCACCCCTTGCCGCGTACTTTGCGACGACGATATCGGTAAGTTGGAGCCGGATACCTCATTGACTTTGTTCCGCATCACCCAAGAGGCGCTGACGAACATCGCCAAACATGCGAATGCCGCACACGTCATGGTGCGTTTACGTCGCGAAAACGGTAATATTGCGCTGGAGATCAAAGACGATGGTTGCGGCATCTCCGAGGAGGATATGCGAAAACCCAAGTCTTTCGGTTTGCGCGGAATTCGCGAACGAGTTTTAAGCCTGAAAGGCGAGTTTTCCATCGCTCAGGCCGAGAATGGCGGTACCCTAATCAGCTTGCACGTTCCAGAACGAACTGGCGTAGAAAACCCGGATGAATGATGATTGCAATAAAGCCCGCATTACCTATAATGACTGAAAAAACTAAAGTTTTGATTGCTGACGACCACGCCATCGTGCGTCAAGGCCTGCGGCAGATACTCTCGGAAACCGACGATCTGCTGGTAACCGGAGAAGCCAGCGACGGCAACGAGGCCTTGCATCTAGCCCGCAATCAGGAGTGGGGTGTCTGTCTGCTGGATGTATCGATGCCCAACAAAAACGGCATCGATACGCTCAAACAGTTGAAAAAGGAATTTCCTAAGCTGCCGGTATTGATTCTAAGTATGCATCCGGAAGAGCAGTATGCCGTGCGGGCGCTTAAGGCAGGGGCTTCAGGTTATTTAACCAAGCAAAGCGCCCCGGAACAATTGGTCACCGCCATACGCCAGGTCGCCAAAGGGAAGAAATATCTCAGTCCGGCTGTCGCGCAGCAATTGGCCGAAGCCATTTCCGACGATTCCGAAAAACCGCCGCATAAGCGCATTACCGACCGCGAGTATCAGGTGCTGGTTTTGATCGCCTCGGGCAGAACGCTGACGCAGATTGCCGAAAAACTCAATCTTGGGGTCGCCACCGTGAGCACGTATCGCGCTAGGCTGTTGGAGAAGATGGGACTCAAAAGTACGGCGGAACTGATACGTTACGGCATCGAACACGAACTGATCGACTAAGTAACTCGACTTATGCCTGACTTTACCCAACCCGCCGATATCGCACGCGAAACGCTGCGTCGCTTGGCTATTCGCAAAACGCCGCCGACTCCCGATAATTATCGGATGCTGTACAACGAGATTACCGGGGTGCAGACGGCGGAACCGTTTCCCGAGCGTTCGCTTAAGGCAGTACACGCCGCGTTACCGCGCGCCACCTCCGATCAAACGCGCTTTGCCCGTCAGATGGAAAATGCGATCGCCGGTAGCAGTTGGGAAGGTTTGCGCGCGGCTCTAACCGATTTGCTCAACCGCTCGAAAGGCGACCCGCTACCTTGGCCCGCCTTGATTCGAGAACTGCTGCTGCAATTGGATATCCACCACACCGGCCTGACCTCCGCGAGGAAAAAAGAATCGCTCGACCATGTGCTATCGTCGGCATCCGCATCGCCCGATCTGCTCTTCTCGCGCGTACAATCGATCATGCGTTCGTGGGCGCAAAATCCGATCGATAAAACCGAAGAACTCGCTCCTCATCCAGGCGATCTGGAGCCGGCTAAGTCATCCCAATCCGAAACCGCAGCCTCCTCCGGTCAACGCGAGCCGACGCCGATGACGCCGTGGCGCGGCGGCCTTGGCGAATTGCAGCAGTTGATTTCCCAATTGATGGAAAATACGCTGCCTTTGGTGCTGATGGATCATGCCGATCTGGTGCGCGAAGCCACGGAGATCGCCGCCGCCGTACGCCGTGCAAATGGCGCCGAGGAACTCGTCGGTTTAACCGAACGACTTAAAAAAATCAGTTACCGCGCTCATTTCATCGCCGAAGATCAAGCCGAACTCAGAACCGCGCTGCTCCATCTGATTCGCCTGATTATGGAAAACATCAGCGAATTGGTCGTCGACGATCAATGGCTGACCGGCCAGGTTTCCATCGTGCGCGATCTGGTGAAGGGACCGCTCAATTTGCGCCGCCTCGACGATGTCGAGCGTCGTATGAAAGACGTGATCGTCAAACAAAGCTCGCTTAAAAAGAACCTGAGCGAAGCCAAGGACCGATTGAAGCTGATGCTGGCCACCTTCGTCGATAGACTCGCCGACTTCTCGGAAACCACCACCGGCTATCACGACAAAATCGAAAAATACGCCGAAAAAATCAGCAAAGCCAACGATATTGCCGAACTTTCGGATGTGCTGGACGAGGTCTTGCGCGAAACTCGCGTGGTGCAGCTCAATGCGGCGCGCTCGCGCGACGAATTATCCACCATGCGCAGCCGGGTGGATGATGCCGAACGCGAAATCAACCGTTTGCAAAATGAGTTGGCCAGCGCCAGCGAACTGGTGCGTATCGACTCGCTGACGGGAGCGCTCAACCGCAAAGGTATGGCGGATGCATTAGAGGGCGAAGTCGCGCGCGCGCGCCGTCAACATAGCAAATTATGCCTGGCGATGCTCGATATCGATAATTTCAAAAAGCTTAACGACAACCTCGGCCATGCCGTCGGCGACGCCGCGCTGGTGCATCTATCCAAAGTGGTGCAAGAAACCATCCGTCCCGAAGATATTCTGGCGCGCTACGGCGGCGAAGAGTTCGTGGTGCTGCTGCCGAATACGCCGTTGGAAAACGCGACTATCGCCATGGTGCGGGTGCAGCGCGAATTGACGCGACGCTTTTTTCTCAACAACAATAACAAAGTGCTGATTACCTTCAGTTGCGGCGTTGCCGAAATGTCCGAGAACGAAGATCCTTTCGAAGCCCTGAAGCGTGCGGACGAAGCCATGTATTTGGCCAAACGCGCAGGCAAAAATCGCGTCGTTCCCGCCTGATCGCATCGATTTTTACCGATTTTTACCGGAGACCATCCCTCATTATGAAAACCTTAAAACAACTACTCGATCAACGCCCCCGACAAGCCGTATGCGTCAAGCCCGACGACTCGATTTATTCCGCACTGGAATTGATGGCCAAACATGAGATCGGCGCGGTTCTCGTCATGGAGAACAATCATCTCGCAGGAATATTCAGCGAACGGGATTACGCCAGAAAGATAACCCTGCACGGTAAAAACTCGCGTGAAACCAAGGTGCGCGAGATCATGACCGAAAAGGTGCTTTACGTCGACCCTGGCACAACCGTCGATCAAGCCATGGCGTTGATGACGGAAAAACGCGTGCGCCATTTACCGGTGCTCGACGGCAATCGCAATGTTATCGGTATGATCTCGATCGGCGATCTGGTCAAGGAAACCATTTGCGAACAGGCGTTCATCATCCAGCAACTCGAGCACTATATTACGAGTTGACGTCGCCTGCGGCTGGAGGCGATCGAGCGCTTTCGTTTATATGGATTGCTTGATCGCCAGAACGGCCTGATTGCGCAAGGTTTTCAAGAGCGAAAGCTCTTTTTCCGGGATGACGATGCTGCCCGCTTTAAGGCGGTCGCAATAGATCAACGCCACCGGATTGCCCTTGATCATCAACGGCAGCAACACGAAAGTCTGCGAAAACACGATCTGGCGAAACCACAAGGGGATTTTGTCGACGATCTTGGGATCCGACACGTCGGTGATGATGATGTCCAGCCCCTTGGCGATCGCCAATTGAAATACATTCGGCGTATCGCTTAAGGGAAAACGGAATTTCTTCGCCAATTGGCTGGTGTCCGCGCCGAAACCGAAGCGCCCGACCATATAGCCCGACTTGGGGTCCTTCAAACACAGCAGCACCCGCTCGAAACCCATGGCGCGATACATGGTTTCCAATGTGATCCGCAGAATGTCGTTAAGTTGAAAATCGTCGACCAGGGAATTGCTGATATCTTGAATCCCCAAAGTCATCACGCTTTGCGCCGTATCTGGAACGCCAACAGCATTAACGATGCCTGGCTTCTCCACTTCCACCGGCGATGCGTCGTCGAGCAAGGTGCGTTGAAAGGAGTCGTCAACCACCGGCTCGTCTTCGCTAGGCTTGCCCAACCAAGATCTGACCTGTTTAGCAAAAGGACTTTGCACCAGGTTAACATGCAAAATATTCGCCAGCTCGCGCGTTTCGTTAAACGCCTTTTCTAAAATACCCTGTAGCTGAGCATCGGAAAATGCAATCGCCGGTGTAAAGCGTTGTCGCGCCGAATTGATGGCGTCGCGCCGTTTTTCCTTCGAAGTGGATGCGATCAACTCGCAGATTTCATTGGAAAAGTTGGCCAACACCTTCAGCCCATCCTCCTGCGATGCAGGGCGCTTGATCACGCCTTCCGGTAAAAGATGCAGGCTATGCATGATAGGTTTCGGGAAACCCCAATGCTCGGCGATGCCGATGCCGAGTTCGGAGAAGGACAAGCCGAGAATCTGGTCCGACGCGAGCTCGGCAGACATGCCTTTTTGGTAAATCAGCTTGCGGATCTCGGCGGACTCCTCGGGGAAATAGTACAGCGACAATATCTGGCCCAAGCTATGGAACAGCGCGCAGATATACGCTTCTTCGATCTCGCGCGGCATGAACATCTTGCCGGCGTCGCGCGCCAACATACCGGCCAAGTTGGCGCGTAAGAAGGCTTCTTTGATTTCGCGCGCACTGGCTTTGTTCTGCATATGGTCGAACAGCAGCACGGTGATCGCAATATTGCGTAAGGCGTCGAAGCCCAACACAATCACCGCCCGCGACACCGTACTGATGCCGCCGCCGCCGGCGGGACGATAAATCACCGAATTCACCAAGCGTAAAATCTTGTTGGTCAGGCCGTAATCCCTGAGAATGATATTGGAAAGTTGATTGATGCTTTCGCGATCCGATCGCGTCAGCTTGTTGATCGCCGCCACCGAGTCCGACAAGGCCGGAAAATCCGATTTATGCCGCATGCGGCGCATCAGAAATTCCAAGGTGTCGGTGCGCCTGACTTCACCGACCTCGGCAATGGCGGCAGGGCTCGTCGCCCCGCCCAGATATTCCGCCAACTGCACTTTCAGAAACGCCGCGCTTTCGGCGCGCATCGCCGGATCGCGCGCACAAGCTGTCATAACAATGCTGCGCAGTTTTTGATCGACAACGACGTCATCGGGAATAACAATGGGTTGCGTCAGAATTTTGTTGATGATCGCCGTCGTCGATTCGCCCGAAAACGGCGGTTTGCCGGTCAGCATTTCTACCATCACCAAACCTGCGGCATAAATATCGCATTTTTCGGTAATTTGCCCCCCGTCGATGTATTCCGGCGCCAGATAGATCAAGGTGCCCGACAGTCCGGTTTGCGTCTGCGCTTCGCCGCCTTGCCGCACCGCGACGCCGAAATCCATCACGCGTGCGCGCCCCTCGGAATCGACCAGGATATTCGAGGGTTTCAAGTCGCGATGGATAATC
>DATETD010000442.1:0-19542 GCA_035283885.1 Rhodocyclaceae bacterium | reverse complement strand
CTGCGCTGGCAGGATGTCGATTTTCAGTGGCGCAGCCTCACCATCCGCGATAAGGTGGAAGGCGAGCGCACCATTCCGCTTACGCCCTACGTCGCTTCGTTGCTGGCCCCGCTACCGCGTCGCAATGAGTTTGTGTTCAGCAGCCCTACGTCGGCATCCGGCAGAATTGAAGAGCCGCGCACGCCCCATAACAAAGCATTGGCCGCCGCTTTGCCCCCACTTCCACTGTATGGTCTGCGACGTAGCTTCGTCACCTTGGCCGAATGGGTGGAATGCCCGACCGGCATCGTCGCGCAAATCATGGGCCACAAGCCAAGCGCCATCGCCGAGAAGCATTACATACAGCGCGAGCTTGATTTGCTGCACCTATGGCGCGTCAAGATTGAAGCGTGGATTCTGGAACAGGCCGGTATCGAGTTTCAGCAGAGTAAGCCGGGATTGCGGGTGGTGGCTGCCGCTTGACTATACAGATGTTTATACATACTATGTAACCATGCGCTATACCTACGACGAAAAGAAGCGCGCCGTAAATCTAAAGAAACACGCCTACGACTTCGAAGATGCGCCGCTGGTGATTGAAAGCGCCGCGACCGTGACATTCGAGGATAGGCGCTTCGAGTACGACGAACAGCGATTCATCACGTTGGGACTGTTGCGTGGCGAGGTGGTGGCGATTGCCACTGCCGAAACTGACGAAACAATCCGCGTGATTTCCATGCGAAAGGCCGAACCAAATGAAGAACGCATCTATTACGCCAACCTTTGACGAGGACGCGCCGATTACTCAAGAAGACATCGATTCCGGCAAGTTGGTTTTGCGCCAGCGGACGGCGGGCCGTGCTGTGCCGCCGAAGAAGCGGGTCACGCTCTACCTGGACGCCGCGCTGGTGGAGCATTTCAAGCAAATGGCGGGCGAACGTGGCTACCAGACGCTAATCAACGAGACTCTGAGGTCATCGGTTCGGCGTGACGACATTACGGCAACCTTGCGACAAGTCATTCGCGAAGAACTGAACGCGCAGAAGGTCGCGACACCTATCTGAAAAATTGGCTGACGCCATCCGGGTCGCTTATTTGGGATGAAAACAATATGACGCGAATGCACAACCCGCCGCATCCCGGCCTAACTCTGCGCGACGATGTGCTGCCCGCGCTGGGTCTGAGCGTGACTGCCGCCGCCGGACAGTTGGGCGTCACCCGCGCCGCTCTATCGCGCGTGCTGAATGCTCGCGCCGCCATCTCGCCGGAAATGGCTCTACGGCTGGAGGGCTGGCTCGGTGTGGAGAACGGCGGGCGAGCCGACCTATGGATTGCCGAACAAGCCGCTTATGACCTGTGGCAAGCGCGCGAGGCTGGCGCGCCGAAGGTGCAGCGGGCGACGGTGATTGCTGCCTGATTGGACGAGGAACGACCCTCCCCCGGCGAAGCATTGCGCCACAATACCAGCCAAAATCGCTCAACTATTAAACCACCCTCTCCTATCGATAGAACCAAAAGTTCTAACCACCCGCCGTTTCGCCGAATAAAATTCGCAGACCTTATTCCGGAGACGAAGCAAATGGCAAGCATAGGCAAAGAGCAGGTCGTCAGCGTGCATCACTGGAACGAATCCTTGTTCAGTTTTCGCACCACGCGCGATCGTGGGCTGCGGTTCGAGAATGGGCATTTCGTCATGATCGGTCTCGAAGTCGAGGGTCGGCCTTTGATGCGCGCGTATAGCATCGCCAGCCCGAACTATGACGATCATCTTGAATTCTTCAGCATCAAGGTGCAGGACGGCCCCTTGACTTCGCGGCTGCAAAAGATTCAGGTCGGCGACTCGGTGCTGGTGAGCCGCAAGCCCACCGGCACCTTGGTGCTGCGCGATCTCAAGCCCGGCAAAAACCTGTATTTGTTTTCGACCGGCACCGGGCTGGCGCCATTTTTGAGCATCGCGCGCGACCCCGAAACCTACGAGCGGTTCGAAAAAGTGGTGCTGATTCACGGCGTGCGTTTCGTCGATGAGTTGGCGTATGCGCAACTGTTTATCGAACACTTGCCGAACGACGAAATCCTCGGCGAGTCGGTGCGCGAGCGGCTGATTTACTATCCCACCGTCACGCGCGAGTCGTTCCGCAATCAAGGTCGAATCACCGATCTGGTCGAGTCCGGCAAAATCTTCGCCGATATCGGCCTGCCGCCGCTCGACCCGGCGACGGATCGCGCGATGATCTGCGGCAGCCCGGCGATGCTCGACGATATTTCCAAGATGCTGAACGTGCGCGGCTTCCATATCTCGCCGCACACCGGCGTTCCGGGCGACTATGTAATCGAACGCGCCTTCGTCGAACGCTAACCCTCGTTTTTGTCCACGAAAAGCACGAAAGACACGAAATAAAACGACAAAAGACTGCGGGAAAAACCCCTCCCGCAAGGGGCGAGGGGAGAAAGCCGCGCTTAGTCGTGCAATTTTTCGTGCTTTTCGTATTTTTCGTGGACAATCGTTTTTTTCCAAGACTTACCTCAATGGCCACGCTGACCCTACTCCCCGGCAAGGAAAAATCCTTGCTTCGCCGTCATCCCTGGTTGTTTTCCGGCGCCGTGGGGCCGCTCGACGGTCGCGCTCAGGCGGGCGACACCGTCGACATACTGAATAGCCGCGGTCATCGTTTGGCGCGCGCCGCGTGGAGTCCGCAGTCGCAGATACGCGCGCGCGTCTGGAGCTTCGATTATGACGAAACTATCGACCATGCCTTCTTCAAACGCCGTGTCCAGGCGGCGGTGGAACGGCGGCGGCATTTTCCCGAACTCGCGCGTCAAGACGGATTGCGGCTGATCCACGCCGAATCCGACGGCCTGCCGGGCGTGATCGCCGACCGCTATAACGATACCGTGGTGTTGCAACTCGCCAGCGCCGGCGCGGATAAATGGCGCGCGGCCATCGTCGATGCGCTGCTCAAGGCCACCGGCTGCCGGCGGATTTACGAACGTTCCGACCTCGATAGCCGTGCGCTCGAAGGGCTGAAAGCGGTCAGCGGCGGCTTGTATGGCGAGGCAAGCGAAGACGCGCACGAAGTCATTGAAGAGAACGGGGTCAAGCTGCGCGTCGATATCGCCACCGGGCATAAGACCGGCTTTTATCTGGATCAGCGCGACAATCGCCTGCGGCTGCGCCAACTGGCCGCCGGACGACGCGTGCTGAATTGTTTTTGCTATACCGGCGGCTTTTCCTTGCAAGCCTTGGCCGGCGGCGCGCGCGAGGTGGTGTCGATCGACAGCTCAGGCCCGGCGCTAGCAACCGCGCGGCACACTCTGAGCCTGAATCCCGCACTCGACGCCCGTCGCGCGCTGTGGCGCGAGGCCGACGTGTTCGCCGAACTACGCGCCTTGCATGCCCAGGGCGAGCGATTCGATCTGATCGTGCTCGACCCGCCCAAGTTCGCGCCGACTGCGGCGCATGCCGCGCGCGCGGCGCGCGCCTACAAGGACATCAATCTGCTAGGCTTCCGCCTGCTGGCGCCCGGCGGCCTGATGATGACTTATTCATGCTCCGGCGGCATTTCGCACGAGTTGTTTCAAAAGATCGTCGCCGGTGCGGCCAACGACGCCTACGCCGACAGCGGACGCCATGCGCGCATCGTGCAGCGCTTGCAAGGCGCCGCCGACCACCCGGTCGATCTGGCGTTTCCCGAAGGGGAGTATCTGAAAGGACTGCTGGTGCAGGCCGACTGACGCGGCGAGCGGCGATCCGCCCCGCCAACGCCGACTTTCAAACCGCGTCGGTGAGCGGCGAGTCCGCCGGCGGCAGTGCGCGCGGCAAGATCAATTCGACCGTCGTGCCGACGTTCGGCGTCGAGCGAACCTCTAACGTGCCGCACAAGGTTTTGACGACGAGATTTTCGATAATCGACATGCCGAGTCCCGTGCCGCCGCGACCGATTTTGGTGCTGAAGAACGGCTTGAAAATATTCGCCAAATCCTCCTCGGCAATCCCTACGCCATTATCGGTGCAACACAGCCGCACATGATCGCCCTGCTCGGCCGCGCCGATCGTCACCACGCCGTCGTTGCGCCCGTCGAAAGCATGCAGATACGCGTTATTGATCAGGTTGATGACGACCTGGCCGAGGGGGCCGGGTAGGCTGTCCATCGCGATGCCATCCGGAACATCGACGACGATGCGATGCGGTTGATGCTTCAGGCTGGGCGTCAGCGTAGCGACGACTTCCTTCAGCTCGACGGCGAGGTCGAATTCGCGCCGCCGCTCGCTGGCTTGATCGGCGGCGACTTGCTTGAAATGACCCAACAATTCCTGAGCGCGCCATAAATTCCTATGCAATAAAGCCGCGCCGTCGTCCATCGCGGCGATAAAAGCCGCCAGATCCGAGCGCTTGGTTTTACCCGCGGCGACGATCTGCTGAAAATCCTTGCTGCGATCTTTCAACGTCCCGGCCGTCAATACGCTATTGCCGATCGGCGTGCTCAATTCATGCGTCACGCTCGCGATCAGCGTGCTCAAGGTCGCCTTCGCTTCGCTTTGCAGCAAGGCGTCGCGGGCGTCGAGTAAGGAGTCCATGGTCGACTCCAACTGCCGGGTGCGCTCGGCGACCAGGGTTTCGAGATGGTCGCGATACTGCCGCAGTTCCTGCTCGGCATTTTTGCGCGCGGTGATGTCGGTATTCGTGCCGATCACGCGCACGGGCTTGCCGGCGGCGTCGCGACTGACCAGCATACCTCTGCCATGCACCCATTTCCAACTGCCGTCCTTGCAACGCATGCGGAACTCGATTTCGATCGCCGGGGTGAGACCATCGAGATAGTCTTGCAAAATCTTCATGGTGTTGGGCATGTCTTCGGGATGAACGCGGCTCGACCATTCGTCCGCCGACGTGCCGATTTCATCTTCGGCGTAGCCCAGCATCGCCTTGTAACGCTTGGAGAAAAATGCTTCGCCGTTTTGTAGATTCCAGTCCCAGACCCCGTCGCCGGCCCCTTCGAGCGCAAAACGCCAACGCGATTCGCTTTGCTCCAGGGCTTCCTCCGTCCGCTTGCGCTCAGTGATGTCGATACGTGCGCCTCTCATCCTGACAGCATTTTCGGTGGCATCGCGCTCGACCACTTTGCCCTGGACGGCGAGCCATCGATAGGAACCGTCGGCATGACGCATGCGCGCTTCGTACTGAAACGGGGCGTCGCTGTCGTAGAGTGCAACGTCTATCGTCGCCTCGACCTGTTGCCGGTCGTCGGGATGCACCCGGTCCAGCCAGGCGCTCTGCGCGTAGGCGCCGGTTTCGATCGCATCGCCCAGCATGGAAAAATAAGCCGACGAAGCGCGCCATAAATCGTTCCGAATATCCCAATCCCACAGGCCGATTTGCGTCGCCGCCAGCGCCATGCCCAATTGCGCATCGCTTTCGAAGAGCGCGATTTCCGCTTTCTCGCGTTCGGCGTCGATGCTCGACACCAGGAGCAGAGCGGCTCGCTGCCGCTGCTGGTGCCAAAACAAGCTCAACGTAGCGACCAGCGCCAGCAAGGCCACGGCGGCGCCATGCAGATAGGCGCTACGACGCCAATCGGCGAAAAGTTTCGACAGATCGCGCCTCACCGCCAGCAGCAGCGGCTTGTCCATCGCCAGCGCCTTGGGTTGAATCGTGCGCTGCGCCATCATGGAGACGACGCCGTCGGCGGCGGCAACCCCAGTCATCACGCTGTCGAGCCGACCGCTTTCGCGATGACGGCTGAAAAAGCTGCCGGGCCTGAAGAGATCGGCCCCTTCGATGCCGGGGTGCGGCGGCGCCATCAGGAATAGTTTGCCGTCGCCATGCGTCAGCGCCGCCCATACGTCGTCGGCGTAACGCACCGAATCGAGCAAGGTCATAAAATATTCCGGATCCAGCGTCGCCGTCACCACGCCGGCGAACGCGCCACGGCCATCCGCCACCACCTTGCTCACATTCATCGCATACACCCCAAGCGAGGTCTTGAAAGGCGGCGTCACATACAGCGCCGCCGGATCGCCGCCTTGACGCGGAACTTGAAAATATTTGCGTTGCGAAAACCCTCGTCCGATCAACTGTTCGCGATCGCTGGCGACCGCAATGCCTGCGGCGTCGAGGTAGATCAAGGTGCGCACGCCGGGCATACCCTCGCTCACGGCGTTAAGCTGCCGATTGAGTTGGGACACGCCATCCCTTTGCGCCATCAGCGCGGGGATATCGCGGCGAATCGCATCGAGCGCTAGACTGGTCGCCGAAAGTTGTTGCCCGAGATTTCTATCGATCAGCTTGGCCTGGGTCGCGAGCCGCTCGCGCTCCAAGACGTCGACCGACTGGTAGTCGAAGTAAAGGCTCAAGCCGACGACGCACACCACCACCAGCAAAGCAATCGCCAGCGATAGCCACTGATACAGCGGCGTGTCTTCCTTTCTTCGTTGGGGCGTAACCATGGGCCCACTCCCTGCGGCTAAACTCAACTTCAGTTTAGACCGAAAAACTCGCCGCCGGGGGGGGGCCATGGACTATAGCGGCGGCGTTATGCGATGCGCGAACCGTCTCGCCAGCGCCGACTTTTGCAGGTCGATCCTAAATTCCTCTATTTATCCGCAGATTACGCAGATTCGCGGCGGGCGCCCTACTGCCCAAGCGCATCGAGCTTGGTATGACGCACATCGCGCCCTTGCGCCAGATAGACCACATATTGCGCGATATTCTTGGCATGATCGCCGACGCGCTCGATCGAACGGGCGATAAACAGCAAATCGAGCGAACTCGAAATGGTGCGCGGGTCTTCCATCATATAGGTAATCAATTGCCGCATCGCGCCCTTGAAGCTGTCGTCGACCACCCTATCCTGACGCACCACTTCCGCCGACAGTTCGATATCCATGCGCGCGAAGCTGTCCAGAGATTTTCTCAGCATAATCAGCGCGACTTCCGACGGTGCATGCAAGTCGATCCGCGGCACGGCGCGCGGATCGCCGCCGTGAATCGCGCGCGCCTTCTTGCAGATTTTCTTCGCTTCGTCGCCGATGCGTTCGAGATCGTTGATGATGCGGATCACGGTCAATATCATCCGCAAATCGATGGCGGCGGGCTGTCGTTTCGCGATCACCTGAGTGCAAGCCTCGTCGATCTCGATTTCCAGATCATTCACCAACACATCATTGACGATCACCTGCTCCATCTCCGTCAGATCGCCCTTCTCCAGCGCCTCCATCGCCCGCATCAGTTGCTGCTCCACCATCCCGCCCATCTGAAATACATAGTTGCGCAACTTTTCCAGATCGGTGTCGAATTGTTTGACGATATGTTGCGACATGCGCGAAACTCCTGGCAATAACTTCGGTTACGGAATAAATAAACTCGAACGAATATCAGCCGAAGCGCCCGGTAATATAGTCCTCGGTCTGTTTCTTTTTGGGTTTGATGAACACTTGGTCGGTGACGCCGAATTCGATCATTTCGCCCAAATACATATACGCAGTGAAATCGGAAATGCGCGCCGCTTGCTGCATGTTGTGCGTGACGATCAGGATGGTGACCTTTTCTTTCAACTCCATCACCAGTTCTTCAATGCTCGCGGTGGCGATCGGGTCGAGCGCCGAGGTCGGTTCGTCGAACAGGATGATCTCGGGATCGGAGGCCAAGGCGCGCGCGATGCACAGCCGTTGCTGCTGCCCGCCCGATAGGTTGGCGCCGAGTTCGCTCAAACGTCCGCTGACTTCGTTCCATAGCGCAGCACCTTTGATCGCCGCTTCGACACGGTCGTCGATTTCGCTTTTGTTGCGCATGCCGCGCACCCGCAGACTGTAGGCGACGTTTTCGTAAATCGATTTCGGAAACGGATTCGGCTTTTGAAACACCATGCTGATGCGCATGCGCACTTCGATCGGGTCGACCTCGGGCCGCAGGATGTTGGTGTCGTCCGGATGCAGTACGATGCCGCCGCCCGCGTAGCGGTTGCCGGGATAGAGGTCGTGCATGCGGTTGAAGCAGCGCAGCAAGGTCGATTTGCCGCAGCCCGAGGGGCCGATCAGCGCGGTGACTTGCTGGGCATACACCGGCATCGTGACCTTCTTCAGCGCATGGAAGGCGCCGTAGTAAAAGTCCAGATCGCGAACATCGGCTTTGAGCGAACGTTTCATATCGTCTCCGGCTTTCGTTTCGACAGTTTCACTCATCGTTTTCACCATTTGATATTTTTGCGCAGTCGGTAGCGCAGATAGATCGCCATTCCATTCATCGCCAGCGTCATGAACACCAGGATGAAGCCGGCGGCGGCGGCGTTCACTTCGAACGCCGCTTCGGGACGCGAGGTCCAGTTAAACATTTGTATCGGCATCACCGTAAATGGGGCGAACAACCAGTCGAACAGCCCGGCGGGCGGCTCGCCGGTAAAGGGTGCGGTTGGCAAAAAAGCGATAAAGGTCAAGGCGCCGATGGTGATGATCGGCGCGGTTTCGCCGATGGCGCGCGCCATGCCGATAATCACGCCGGTGAGGATGCCGGGGGTGGAGTACGGCAGGATGTGGTCTTTGACGGTCTGCCAGGTGGTGGCGCCGCAGGCGTAGGCGCCTTCGTGGATCGAGGTGGGGATCGCGCGGATCGCTTCGCGCGTGGCGACGATAATCACCGGCAGGATCAACAGCGCCAAGGTTAGCCCGGCGGAGAGGATGCTTTGGCCGAAGCCGAAGTAATAGACGAACAAGCCAAGCGCCAACAGGCCATAGACGATAGACGGGACGCCGGCGAGGTTGCTAATATTGATTTCGATAATGTCGGTCATCCAGTTTTTCGGCGCGTATTCTTCGAGGTAGACGCCGGCGGCAACGCCGAGCGGCACGGCGGCGAGCGCGGTGACGGCCATGACGAGAACGGTGCCGACCCAGGCGGAAAGTATCCCGGCCTCGCCGGCGCGACGCGAGGGAAAGCTCAGGAAGAAGTCGGCGTCGAGCCGCGGCACGCCTTTGATCGCCATGTCCATGAATAGGGCGACGAAGGTGAGGATGCCGACCATCAGCGAGAGAATGCCGAGAAGCGTAAAGAAGATATCCCAGCGGCGCGCGCGCCGGATGATTGCACGGATGCCTTGCAGGTCGGCAATTTTGATTTCGGTGCTCATCTTAGTAGACCTCGCGGTATTTCTTGCGCAGCCAGTAGCCGACGAGATTGAAGGCTAAAGTCATCAGCAGTAGGGTGAGGCCGGCGGCGAAGATGGTTTGGTAGCCGATCGAGCCGTGCGGCAGATCGCCCAAGGCGACTTGGACGATATAGGAGGTAATCGTAGCACCTGGCTCGGCGGGGTTGAAGGTGAGGTTGGGCTGCATGCCGGCGGCGACGGCGAGGATCATGGTTTCGCCGACGGCGCGCGAGACGCCGAGCACATAGGCAGACGCAATCCCCGAGGTGGCCGCAGGCATAACGACGCGCAGTGCGGTTTGCAGTCGCGTCGCGCCCATGGCGTAGGAGCCTTCGCGCAACGCCATCGGCACCGCGCGCATCGCGTCTTCGGACATCGAGCTGACGTAGGGAATAATCATAATGCCCATCACTAAGCCCGCCGATAACAGATTGAAGCCCGGCAGATCGGGGTAGAGGCGTTGCAGGATCGGGGTGACGAAGGTCAGCGCGAAGTAGCCGTAGACGATGGTCGGCACGCCGCCGAGCAATTCGAGCAAGGGCTTGGCGATTTCGCGCACGCTAAACGTGGCGAATTCGGAAAGGTAGACGGCGATAATCGTACCGAGCGGGATCGCCAGCATGAGGGCGACAGCGGAACTGGTCAGGGTGCCGGAGAGCAGCACCATGATGCCGTAGTGAGCGTCGTCGAACAGCGGCGTCCATTGCGTATCGAACAGAAAGTCGGTCAGCGGGACGGTTTGAAAGAACACCCAGGATTCCTTGAGCAGGACATAGACGATGGCGGCGGTCACGAACACCGAGAACGCGGCGGCCGCAAGCAGCAGCGCTTCGATGATGCGTTCTTTGATGTGACGCGAGGCTTTTTTGCGCAGCCGTTCGCTGACCTGCGCGCCGAGCGGGCGGGAATCCTGGGTGGAGGTCATAGACGATGCATTCCCTTACTTGGCTTCGAGCTTCATGAGCGCTTCGATGGTCATGCCGACTTTATTCTCGCCGCCGAACTTCGAGCCTTTGGCGCGTTTGGCGAAGTGATCGAGGTTATAGGTATAGGCTTTGGCCGGTAAGGGGATATATTTGACTTCTTTGGTGAGTTTTTCGGCGTTCTTCATGTAGAACTCGACGAACTCTTTGACCTCGGGCCGATCCGCCGCTTTCAGGGTAACGTAGATGAAGATCGGACGCGCCAGCGGCTGATAGCTGCCGTCGACCACGGTTTTGAGCGCAGGCGAGACGGCGGCTTGACCGGGCTTATCGATAATCGGCACGGCTTTGAGTTTGTCGCGATTTTCTTCGTAGTAGGCGAAACCGAAGAAGCCCAGGCTGCCGATGTCGCGCGCCACACCTTGCACCAAGACATTATCGTCTTCGGAGGCGGTGAAGTCGCCGCGACTGGATTTGGATTTACCGGTCACCGCTTCGGTGAAATAGTCGAAAGTGCCCGAATCGGCGCCGGCGCCGAACAGTTTCAGCGGACGATCCGGCCAAGCGGGATTGACTTGTTTCCAGCTGGTGATTTTGCCTTGCGCGCCCGGCTCCCACATGGTCTTGAGTTCGGCCACCGTCAGCGCCTTGATCCAATCGTTCTTGGGATTGACGACGACGGTCAGTGCATCGTAAGCCACCGGCAGTTCGAGGTACTCGATCCCGGCGGCTTTACAGTCGTCGATTTCCTTCTTCAGGATCGGGCGCGAAGCATTGGAAATGTCGGTTTCGCCGCGACAAAATTTCTTGAAGCCGCCGCCGGTGCCGGAGATGCCGACCGTAACGCGCACCGCGTTTTTCTTCGCCTTTTGAAACTCTTCCGCCACCGCTTCGGTAATCGGATACACCGTCGACGAACCGTCGACCTTCACCAGCGACTGAGCATATGCCGATGTCGCAACCAGCATCGAAGAAAGAATTGCAAAGCCAACGTTAACTGTTCTCATGAATGAATTCCATAGTCGTTGAAAGAAATTGACGCTCGCAGTTTAGGCGGCGATTGTTACAGTTTAATGAATTCCATCCGCAAGCCCCGACAAAACCATCCGGAGCCGTCCCGCCAGCGCCGAGTTTAGCATCGAGGCGCAGCGCGGGTCTGCGGCAAGCCGCCGCCGCAACCGTCTTAACCGCCGCCGCCCGGCGCCTTGGCGCGAATCGCCTCGGCGAGAAATGTGCGGATTTCCTCGAAGGCTTGCCGCGCCTCGCTTAAGCTCGGGTCGAACAAATGCCAGACATGAACCACATGGTTCCAGGTCTGCAAGCGCACCGGGGAGCCGGCGGCAATCGCTTTATTCGCATAACGGCGACTATCGTCGAGCAGCATCTCGACTTCGCTGGCATGGATCAACAGCGGCGGCAAACCCGCAAGATCGCCATAGATCGGCGAAACGAGCGGATCGTCGGGCCGGATGCGACCGTTCAGCCAGATCGCCGCCAACAGCACGATGCGCGGCGTCTCGACGATTTTTTTGAGCACGGGCCGCAGCATAACGTCGGTCGCCAAATTGGATTTCAGGCTGGGGCTGCCGAAACAGCTATCGGTAGCCGGCGACAAGGCGACCGCCGCATCGGGCGCGCGCAAGCCCCGGTCGCGTATCCAGGCGAGCAAGGACAGGGTTAAATTGCCGCCGGCGGAATCTCCGGCGACGAAGACGATAGCCGCGCGCTGTGCGCCGTCCGGCCCGTGCTCCAGCATCCAGCGATAGGCGGCGCGGCAATCGTCGATGCCCGCTTGGCGCGAATGTTCGGGCATCAAACGGTAATCGAGCGCCAACACCACGCCGCCGGTAATCTCGGCAAACTTGGCGCTCACCGTGCGGTGACTGCGCGGACTGCCCATGGTAAACGCGCCGCCATGGATATACAGCGTGCGCCGCGAACGATCGGCGCCGGGCGTCGACACCCATTCGCCGCGAATACCATCGACATCGAGCGGCGCAAAACTCGCACTATGCACCCGATCCGCGAACATGCCATCCATATACTGGCGCATGATCGATAAATAGCGGCTGCGCGGCGCGCCCTTGAGCGCGACGGCGATCCCCGCCAAGCGGTCGACGACGGCCCGATGCTCGGCGTTGGGCTGCGCGCCGCTGGAAAACCTCTCGGCGCGATCGGGGCTATCGAAGGCGCTCAAGTCGAGACGACGCCGATAGCGGCCGACGAATAGCCCGATGACGAGGATGGCGAGCGCGAGCGCTGCGGCGACCTCCGGTAGATTAAGCTCCATTGACATACTCTTTCCTTACTCCAAAATGCTTTGCTACCCCTGCGCGCTCTCCTGTTGCTGCAAGGCCCACATTTGCGCATAGACGCCGTTGCGCTCCAGCAAGGCCGCATGCGCGCCGCGCTCGATGATTCTACCGGCATCGAGAACGATAATCTCGTCGGCATTCATCACCGTCGATAGCCGGTGGGCGACGATCAAGGTGGTGCGCCCGACTGCGGCCTGTTCGAGTTCGGCTTGGATCGCTTTCTCGGTCTTGGAGTCGAGCGCCGAGGTCGCCTCGTCGAAAATCAGGATCGGCGGATTTTTCAGCAAGGCGCGCGCGATCGCTACGCGCTGCTTTTCGCCGCCCGATAGCTTCAGCCCGCGCTCGCCGACCCGCGTTTGGTAACCGTGGGGCAAGGTTTGGATAAACTCGTGAATATGCGCCGCGCGCGCCGCAGCGATCACGTCCTCATGCGAAGCGCTTGGCCGTCCGTATTGGATATTGTAATAAATCGTATCGTTGAACAGCACCGTGTCCTGCGGCACGATGCCGATCGCCGCGCGCACGCTGGTTTGTTGCAAGTCGCGCAGATCGACGCCATCGATTTTCAGCGCGCCTCGATTGACATCGTAAAAGCGAAACAGCAGGCGCGCCAGCGTCGATTTGCCCGAACCGCTATGGCCGACCACCGCCACCGTCCTGCCGGCGCCGACTTTGAAATCCACCTCGTGCAGAATTTGCCGTTGCTTATCGTAAGAAAAGCCGACGGCGCAAAAATGCAGTTCGCACGGTTTGGCCACGCCGTCGGCAAACAAGGGGCGCGCGTGCGGCGTATCCTGAACTTCGCGATGCTTACCGAGCAGCGCGAACATGCGCTCGATATCGGTCAATGACTGACGGATTTCGCGGTACAGCACGCCGAGATGATTCAAGGGCATATACAGTTGTATCAGGAAGGCATTCACCAGCACGATGTCGCCGACGCTCATCGCGCCGTCGACCACGCCGATCGCCGCGCGCCACATCATCAAGCTGACGCCGGTGGCGATGATCAGCGATTGACCGAGATTCAGCCAAGACAGCGAAATCTGGCTCTTGACCTGGGCGCTTTCCCATTTGAGCATCTGTTCGTCGTAACGCTTATGCTCCCAGCCTTCGTTGTTGAAATACTTGACGGTTTCGTAATTGATCAGGCTATCGACGGCGCGCACGTTCGCCGCCGAATCGAGTTCGTTGACCTCGCGCCGCAAACGCGTGCGCCAGTTGGTCACGATCACGGTGAAAATCACATAGACCGTCAGCGTCGTCGCGGTAATCAAGGTGAACCCCAGCTCGTAACGCACGGCGAGTATGCCCAACACCAGCGCGATCTCCACCAAGGTCGGCAGAATCGAATATAGGGTGTAGCTGATCAACGCGCCGATCGAGCGCGTGCCGCGTTAGATATCGCGCGTCAAACCGCCGGTCTGACGCTCCAGATGGAAGCGCAAGCTCAGGGAATGCAGATGCTCGAACACTTGCAAAGCAATCGTGCGCACTGCGCGCTGCGTCACGCGCGCAAAAAATATCTCGCGCAACTCGGTGAATAAGGCGGTCGAAAAGCGTAGCGCGCCATACGTCGCCAGCAAGCCCAGAGGAACCAGCAGCGCGGCCTGCGCGCGCGGTACGGTGAAGACATCGATAATGTCCTTGAACACCAAAGGCACGGCGACATTCGCCAATTTGGCCAACAGCAAACACGACAAGGCGAACACGACGCGTCCGCGCCAGGCCCAAAGATAGGGCAATAAGGTCTTGACGGTATGCCAATCGTGGCGCTCTACGAGATCGGGGCCGGGTAGCGCCATAGTGGGGGGATTGCGTATCATCCGGCGATTGTAACGGCTTATCGTCGAAATATTCGCCCTGCTCGGTTTGACATCCGCCGCCGCATGGCTCATCATTCAAACACTTGTTTGAATTACTGTTAGAACATTGCTCGCATGGACACCCCGGAACTCGACACCCGATCTCGCATTCTCGACGCTGCCGAAAAGCTGTTTACCGACCACGGCTTCGAAAGCACCACCATGCGCATGATCACCACCGCCGCACACGCCAACCTATCGGCGGTGAATTATCACTTCGGCTCGAAAGAGTCCCTGATCGAAGAGGTGTTTCGCCGCCGTTTAAGCTGGCTCAACGCCCAACAAATCGCCGCGCTCGATGCGCTGGAGCAGGCCGCGCACGGCAAGCCGTTGAAGCCGCGCCAGATCGTCGAAGCATTTTTCGGCGTAACGATACACGCCACCGCCGACGCCAACAGCGGCGGCGGCACCTTCATGCGCCTGCTCGGACGCACCTACACCGAACCGTCCGAGTTCGTGCGCAAACTGCTCGAAGAAGAATGCAAGGACGTCATGATGCGCTTCCAGGCGGCGTTTTTCCGCGCACTGCCCGACGTGCCGCAACAAGAATTCCTCTGGCGTTTCCATTTCATGATGGGCGCCATGTTCTACGCCATTTCGGGCGCCGACGCCTTGCAACTGACCGGTCGCGTCAATAGCCACGATCCCGAAGCCCTGTATGCGCGTTTAATGAGTTTTCTGATCGGCGGACTGCGCGCGCCGCTGCCCGACGTATTGCGCCGCACCAATAAACCCAACGCCGAACCGCTCGCCGCCTGAAAGGAATCGCGATGAATCCCATCGAAACCAAGATCGTTCTACCGTCGCAAGAACCCGTACTGCGCGTAATGCCGATGCCCAAGGATGTGAATAGCGCGGGCGACGTGTTCGGCGGCTGGGTGATGGCCCAGGTCGATATCGCCGGCGCGATTCCGGCGATGCGCTTCGCCCGTGGCCGCATCGCCACGGTCGCGGTGAACTCCTTTCAGTTCCGCCAGCCGATTTCGGTCGGCGACGTGGTGAGTTTTTACGCCGACATCGTGCGCATCGGTCGCAGTTCGATCACGGTGGACGTACAGGTGTTCGCCGAGCGCAATCCGGTCGATCCCGTCACCGTCAAAGTCACCGAAGCGCAATTGACCTACGTGGCGCTCAACGCCGACGGCAGCAAGCGCGCACTACCCGCCGCAACGCCCGACCGGGGGGATTAAAAAGCAGTTGTCCACGAAATACACGAAAATCACGAAAATAATCAAATACATATCGGCCTTTTGGCACTCACCCGATGGGTGAGTGGGTTTCTGGTTCAACGTATTGTTTTTGTTCGTGTCTTTCGTGTTTTTCGTGGATAAAAGAGGTTTTTAGGATTAAGCGGAGCAAACAAAAGTCGGCGCTGACGCGACGGATGCGCCGCCCAAAGCTCGCCGCATCGCATGTGCAAACTACCGTCAAACCGGTAGCCGAAATACCGACTTAACGATATTCACAAAATCCATGCTTCGGACTAGGATTCCCCCCCTTTCGCAGCCTATTTCGTCTTCAGGGAGCGCAAAATGCGGTTTGAATTTTATGCGGAGGTGCGGATGACAAAATCGATTGGCGGCAACGACGATCCGCCGAAACCTTCGCGCCGTAAAGGCAAAGCCGCGAAAAAGGCGCATTGGCTGGAAATCGTGCAAATCCTCACGCCGCTGCTGTTGGTGACCGAAAGAAAACAAATTCGCTTTCGCATGCCCGATGAACCGTATTTAAAAGAAGGCTATTATTTGGCGCTCTGGCCGTTCGGCGCGGAGATTTCCTCTTATGGCCCGACGCTGAGATTTTTCGGCCCGTTTACGACTTACGCCCATGCGCGGCTATTGAAAATCAGCGCCTTGACGCTGGGTATCGTCGAGCTGGAAAGCTCCACCGCCTGCGGCTAGCGCATCGACGCCGTACTAACAGCGCATGCATAAGACCGGGAATCGATGTAGTATTGTCGAATAGTCAAAACGCTACTTCGATATTCCCATGGAACTTCAGATAAAACTTATCCTCGCCGAGCACCATGCGGTGGTGCGTCAGGCGCTCAGGCTGTTGTTGGAACGGGAAGACGACATGCAGGTGCTGGCCGAGGCCGGCGACGGCGAAACCGTGCTGTGGCTCGCCAAAAGCCTGAAGCCCGATCTGGTGCTGATGGACATCTCGATGCCGGGGCCGAGCGGTATCGAGGTCACCCGCCGCCTGCTGGCCGAGAATCCGGATATCCCGGTACTGGCGCTGTCGTCGCACACCGACCGGCAGATTCTGCAACAGATGCTGGCGGCGGGCGCGCGCGGCTACATGTTCAAATCGTCGCCCGGCGACGCGCTGCTGCGCGGTATTCGCGCCGTAGCGGCGGGACAACGCTATCTTTGCCCGGAAGCCACGGCGCTGATTATCGACGCGCCGACGCCTGGCCCCGACAACGCCGTGGGCGAGGTTTTGACGCAACGCGAACGGCAGATACTCGTCCTGCTGGCCGAAGGGCGTAGCGCGCCGGACATCGCGCGGCACTTGAACATCGCCGGCGGCACGGTCGAGGTACACCGCCGCAACCTCATGCGCAAACTGAAGTTGCACAGCATCGGCGAACTCATCCGTTACGCCATCCGCAAAAAATTGATCTCGGTCTGAATCCGGCGGCGCAAACCGCCGAAACTATCGCGCGTCGGCTTGTTCGCCTGCGACCATTATCTGCTACGATTCCATCGTCAAAACGGCGGAAATACGCAATAAATATACCGATAGCCGATATCCACACTCGCTATAGACGGCGCTCACCGTCCCGCCAGCGCCGACTTTTGCGGAACTCAATGAATTATCGCGCCTTATCCGGCGCGCGCCTTTAGGAGAAAATCATGAATCGATCCGAAAGCATCGTCAAACCGTTCGAATGGCATGCCGGACGCGCCGTGCTCCCGCCCCACATCGAGGACCTATTCCTTATGACGACTCCGTCCGCCGAAGAGCTGTTTTCAAGTCGGCAACATGCGGCCGAACGGGTGACAAGCTGAAGCTTCGTCCTACGCCTCATCCGCATCCGAATCCGCATCCGTCTCGTCAGCGCCGACTTTTCCAGCGCCCTCGCCATCGAGCGCGCGCAATTCGCGGAACAGTTCGCGAAACGCGCGCGGCGGCTTGCCCTGCTCGCTTTCCTTGAGCGCATTGCGCCGCAATTGACGTAGGCGCTGCAAATCCGCCTGCGGGAAATCGCGCGCAATCTCGCCGAGCACCGCTTCGTTCTCGAGCAATTGCGCGCGCCAACGCTCCAGCCGCTGCAAGCGCGCCGAGGCCGCCGCCGACGTTCCATTGATCTCGTCGAGCGCCGCGCGCAATGGCGTCGCATCCACATCGCGCATCAAACGCCCGATAAACTGCATCTGTCGCCGTTTAGCCTCGTGGCTCGTGATGCGCTGCACCTCACGCAGCGCATCGCGCAGTCGCTCGGGCATCTCGATCTTCGCCAAACGTTCGCGCGACAGGGTCGCCAATTCCGCGCCAATGTCCTGCAACGCCTTAGATTCGCGCTTTCGTTGCGATTTACTGGGGCCTTCGTACGCCAAAGGCTCGTTTTCGGTGTCGATAAAAGTCGGTTCCACGGTTATGATTGTCGCTTTACGATTTACAGTTAAAGTAGAAGGGTTCCCGCATGTCTCACCTCGCTCCATCCGCCCAAGACTCCCAAGGGTTCGGCTATTCCCCCGCCGATTTGCGCACGCTGGCGCAAGAAGTGCTCGCCCATGCGGCAGGGCACGGCGCCAGCGCCTGCGAAGTCGACGTCTCGGAAGCCATCGGCCAATCCGTCAGCGTGCGCCGCCAAGAAATCGAAACCATCGAATACAACCGCGACAAGGGACTGGGCGTCACAGTGTACCTTGGACAACGCCGCGGCCATGCCAGCAGTTCGGATTTTTCTCTCGCCGCCGCCAAATCCTGCGTCGAAGCCGCCTTGGCGATCGCCCGCTTTACCGCCGTGGACGACTGCGCCGGACTGCCCGATCGGGAATTGCTCGCCAGCGCAACCATGGAGTTGGATCTGTTTCACCCGTGGAATCTCTCGGTCGAAAACGCCATCGACCTTGCGCGCGCCTGCGAACAAGCCGCCTTCGACGTCAGCCCGCAAATCGACAACTCCGAAGGCGCGAACGTCTCGGCGCAACAATCGCAATTCGTCAGCGCCAATAGCCTCGGCTTCATGGATGGATTCTCCACCACGCGCCACGGTATTTCCTGCTCGGTGATCGCCGCCGACGGCGAAGAAATGCAGCGCGATAGCTGGTACGCCTCGCGCCGCAATGCGCGCGATTTCCCGTCGGTCGCCTCGATCGGCGACTACGCCGCACGCCGCGCGCTGTCGCGCCTGAACGGTCGGCGGCTATCGACACGCAAATGCCCGGTGCTGTTCGAAGCCCCGCTGGCGATCGGCCTGATCGGCAACTTCGCCCATGCAATTTCCGGCGGCGCGCTGTACCGCAAAACCTCGTTCCTGCAAAACAGCTTAGGCACGCAAATTTTCCCCGACTATGTGCAGATATCCGAACGCCCGCATATCCCCGGCGCCTTCGCCTCATCGCCGTTCGACGACGACGGCGTCGCCACGCACGACCGCGAACTGATTCGAAACGGCATGCTGCAAGGCTATTTCCTCTCGACCTATTCCGCGCGCAAGCTCGGCATGAAAACCACCGGCAACGCCGGCGGTTCGCATAACTTGCTGGTCAAACCCGGCGAACACGATCTAGCCGGACTCTTGCGCAAAATGGGTACGGGACTCTTAGTCACCGAACTGCTGGGCCAAGGCGTCAACTACGTGACCGGCGATTATTCGCGCGGTGCGGCGGGTTTCTGGGTCGAAAACGGCGCCATCGCCTACCCGGTCGAAGAAATCACCATCGCCGGCAATCTACGCGAGATGCTGCGCAATCTTGTCGATATCGGCAACGACATCATGATCGTCGGCTCGAAACAGGTCGGTTCGATTTTGGTCGAACAAATGACGGTGGCCGGAGGATAAATCACGACACGGGCGCAAACACTTCGTCCACGTTGCGCGCGTCCAGAATCCGGTCGCTCCACATCAACACCGTATCGGCGTCGGCCTGCGACAGTCGCTGTTGCATGCCGGCGTCCAGCGGGCCGAATTTACGCTCCAACTGCCGTTGCAATACGATTCTCTCGCCTTCCTGCCTGCCCTCCTGCCGCCCTTCCGTAAAGACGTCCTGATAAAAGCGGGTCTGTCTAAGATCGATGTCTTGTACGCCTATCATATGCTTAATCTCCTCTCGAGTCAGTTTGGGTAATTTATAGACCAGTATCGTTTCG